>CALCVH010000081.1 GCA_937907585.1 uncultured Bacillota bacterium
TATAATATTTATAATTTATATAAAATATTATTGCAAATATTGCATATATATAATATAATACCTTCGTAAGTAACTACGGAGGTATTTTTATTTATGACATTAAAAGAATTAAGAAAAGTATGTGGATTAACTCAAAAAGAAGCTAGTGAGATTACTAAAACTTCACTCAGAAGTTATTGTACATATGAAGCGGATGAAGATTCTGCTGATCAATTAAAGTTACAAAGAATTAAAGAATTATTAGAAGAATATGCTGATAAGAATGTAGATATATTAAAAGATAAAGTTTTATTAATTACTGGTGGTACTGGATCTTTTGGTAATGCTGTATTAAATAGATTCTTAACTACTGATATTGGAGAAATAAGAATATTCTCTAGAGATGAAAAGAAACAAGATGATATGAGGCATGAATATCAAGCTAAATATCCTCTATATTTTCAAAAGATTAAATTCTATATTGGAGATGTAAGAAGTCTAGAATCTTGTAGAAGTGTAATGAAAGGAGTAGATTATATATTCCATGCTGCCGCTTTAAAACAGGTGCCATCGTGCGAATTCTTCCCAATGGAAGCTGTTAAAACAAATGTAATTGGTACAGATAACGTTTTAACTGCTGCGATTGAAGAGAATGTTAAATGTGTTATTTGTTTATCTACAGATAAAGCCGCATATCCTATTAATGCGATGGGTATAACTAAAGCTATTGAAGAAAAAGTAGCTGTTGCTAAATCTAGATACAGTGGTAATACTAGAATTTGTTGTACTAGATATGGTAATGTAATGTGCTCTAGAGGATCTGTTATTCCTTTATGGATAGATCAGATTAAACAAGGATTACCAATCACATTAACAGAACCATCTATGACTAGATTTATAATGAGTTTAGAAGAAGCTGTAGATTTAGTATTATTTGCGTTTAAACATGGTCAAAATGGAGATATATTAGTACAAAAAGCTCCTGCTTGTACTATAGGTATGCAAGCAGAAGCTGTTTGTGAAATATTTGGTGGTAAAAAAGAAGATATCAAAGTTATTGGTATTAGACATGGTGAAAAGATGTATGAAACACTATTAACTAAAGAAGAATGTGCTAAAGCAGTAGACTTAGGTAATTTCTATAGAGTACCAGCTGATAATAGAGGATTAAATTATGATAAATACTTTACTGATGGTAATAAGAAAGCAGTAAAGATTGAAGAATTTAATTCTAATAATACTAAGAGATTAAATAAGAAAGAGATTATAGAAACAATGATGAAGCTTTCTTATATAAAAGAGAGATTAGCAGAATAATTTATAAAAAATAGGATATAATATTATTTTCGTGCAAAAAATATGCACAAAAATAAAAATAATGGTAAAATAATAGTGGGAGATGGCTATTATGTTATTAAATTATAAAATTAAAAATTTTAAGACATTTAAAGATGAAATAGATATTTCTTTTATAGCAGATATGCATATAAAGAAATTATTATCTAACACTATTGATGTTAATAATCAACCATTACTAAAAGTAGTTGGTGTATATGGACCAAATAACACAGGAAAAAGTTGTTTGATTCAAGCATTATATGCATTAAGGCTTATAATGCTTAATGAACAACATATAGAATTCTATAATTCATTCTTTGATAATCATATTACTGAAATAGAAGCGACTTATGAAGTAGATAAAAGAATATATAGATATACAATAAAATATGATTCAAAAAATAAATTATTTTTATATGAAAAATTAGAATATTTAAAATTAAGTAAAAATAATAATTTAATATCTGAAAAAATATTCTTAAGAGATTCAAGTTCTATTGTCATAAAAATGGATAAAACAAAGAATTTTCCAACTAATTTAATAAGCCATAATTTGCCATTATTTATGATATTTAAATTTGAAAACACCTCCTTAGAACAAGCACAACAAGACTATATTAAGTTTGCTAAGTCTATTGATATGGTGGATATGAATTCAAATATGTCTGTTAAAAGATCACTATATCTTATTCAAAATGATGAAAAAGCAAAAAGCTTTATTACATCATTTGCTAGAAATTGTGATATCAACATTGAAGACTTTGGCTATTCAGATAATGTAGTAAGTGATGTTGATATCAACAATTTAATATCTGAATATGATAAATATGATATAAACAGTAAAGAAATATTAAAGATATGGTCTAAACATCACGGAAGTATAGTTCCTAGTGTTCTATTCGATTCAATAGGAACTAGGAAATTAATATCACTAGCTGGATATATATATGATTCATTAATAGAAGGAAAATTATTATTAATTGATGAACTAGATAGTTCACTTCATCATATAATAACTAGAGCGATAATATCTTTATTTAACAATGAATTAAATAATAAATCACAACTTGTGTTTTCTACTCACGATGTATTAACTATGGATTTAAGAAGATTATTTAGAAAAGATCAAATATATTTAACTGATATTGATAAAGATGGAAATAACAAGTTAATTCATTTATCTAAGAACTATACTTCAAGATCTGATAATAGTTTAAGAGGAAACGAAGATGTTGCAGATTATTATCTAAAAGGAAGATTTGGAGGTATTCCTACACCTGATTTATTTAATACTATTTATGGAGTATTAAATGATGAATAGAAAAAGAATTTTAATTCTAGCTGAAGGTTTTGAAGAAAAACCATATATAGAAAAAATAATTCATCTACCTTATATTAGCAGTAATTATTACTTTTCTGATGTTATTAATTTAAAAGGAAATGGACAAATATTATCAAGATATCAATACGAATTTCAAACTAACAAACATGACATGGTCTTAGTTTTTGCGGATGCTGATAATGGTTCTTTACAATTCATTGATATTATAGAAAAGATTGGAGAGAGGATTTTTGGAGATAAAACAAAAGGCAAGTTAGTGTTTATATTTGTTAACCCTGTAACATTACAAGTTGTTTTATCTCATTTTGGAGATGTTGAGTTGAAATCTAAATCAAAAAAGAAGAATTCAGTATTTGTTAAGGAATTAGTTGGAATAGATAATTATGATGCCAAAGAAGAACAAATAAAAGAGATTATTAGTAAAATAAATAGTAATAATTATCTAGATATGAAAAAAAGAATTGAAAAACTATCTAAAGATTATCATATAGTTCCAAGTTCAAATATATTAGAATTCTTGAGTTACTTTGAAAATGATGATACATCATGGATAGACGATATAAATAATCAAATAGCTTATATCTAAGGAGGCAATCTATGTTTAAAAATAATGGAAAAACTAAATTATTAATTATATGTGGTACTAGACCTGAAATAATAAGACTCGCTGCTGTAATGAAAAGATGCAGAGAATATTTAGATACAGTAATATGTTATACTAATCAAAATTATGATAAGAATCTATCTACTGTATTCTGGAAAGATTTTGAACTTGGTGGACCTGATGTATTATTACATGTAGCTGGTAAGAATCTAGGTGAAACATGTGCTAATATAATAAGCCAAACATATGATTTAATGGTAGAACTAAAACCAGATGCTGTTTTAGTTCTAGGTGATACTAATAGCTGCTTATCAGCTATAAATGCTAAGAGATTACATATACCTGTATTCCATATGGAAGCTGGTAATAGATGTAAAGACGAATGTTTACCAGAAGAAACAAATAGAAGAATTGTAGATATTATATCTGATGTTAATTTACCATATAGTGAAGCTGCTAGAAGATATTTAATAGAATGTGGAATGCCTAAAGAAAGAACTTATGTCACAGGTTCACCTATGGCAGAAGTTCTTACTATGAATTTAGATAAGATAAAAAATAGTGATGTATTAAATAGACTAGGATTAAAGAAAGATAATTATATATTACTATCTGCTCATAGAGAAGAAAATCTAGATAGTGAAAAGAACTTTAATAATCTATTTAATGCAATTAATGCTTTAGCAAAAAAATATGATATGCCAATACTATATAGCTGTCATCCTAGAAGCAAAAAGAAGTTAGATGAAAGTGGTTTTAAATTAGATAAAAGAGTTAGAGTAAATGAACCACTTGGATTTAATGATTATAATAATCTTCAAATGAATGCTTTAGCAGTGGTATCAGATTCTGGTACGTTACCAGAAGAATCATCATTCTATCTATCTATAAATAGCCCTATTGCTGCAGTATGCATTAGAACATCTACTGAAAGACCAGAAGCTATAGAAGCTGGTGATTTTATAATTGCTGGTATTACAGAAAAAGAACTATTGCAAGCAACTGATATGGCTATAGAAATGAAAAGAAATGGTGCACTTGGTAAACCATGTCCAGATTATACTGATTTAAATGTTTCTATGAAAGTAGTAAGAATCATTCAATCTTATACTAATATAGTTAATAGAATGGTTTGGAGAAAGGAATAATGAAAATATTAGTAACTGGTGCTAAAGGAATGGTTGGCACTGCTTTAGTAAATAACCTAAAAACAATAATGGATGGTAGAAATAAAACTCGTCCTAATATTAAGATTGATGCCATATACGAATATGACATCAATAACACATTAGACGAGTTAGATGAATATACTAAAGATTGTGATTTTGTTTTTAATCTTGCAGGTGTTAATAGACCAGTTAACCAAGAAGACTTTATGAAAGGTAATTTTGGATTTGCATCTACTTTGCTTGATTATTTAAAGAAACATAATAATAAATCTACTATTATGTTATCTTCATCTATTCAAGCTACCTTATCTGGAAGATTTGGTAATAGTGAATATGGTAGAAGCAAATTAGCTGGAGAAGAACTATTCTTTAAATATGGAATAGAGAATAATGTTAAAGTTGCAGTATATCGTTTTCCTAATCTAATGGGCCATTCTAAACCTAAATATAATAGTGCTGTATCAACATTTTGTTATGCAATAGCGAATGATGAGGAATTTACAGTAAACGATAGATCTACTGAACTTGAATTATTATATATTGATGATTTAGTAGAAGGAATGTTTGATTTACTTGAAGGTAAAGAAAAACATTGTGAATATAATGGAGTAGAATCTATATTAACTGAAGATGGTAAATATTCTATAGTTCCTATTACACATAAAGTAACACTAGGTGAAATAGTTGATTTATTAAATGAGTTTAAAAATCAACCTATATCACTAATGATGCCTAAAATGCCTAATGGTAGTTTTGCTAAAAAGTTATTTAGTCTATATTTATCATATTTACCTAAAGATAAATTTAAATATGCTTTGAAAATGAACTCAGATGAAAGAGGATCATTTACTGAAATGGTCCACACATTAGACTGTGGACAAATTTCAGTAAATATATCTAAACCAGGCATTACTAAAGGCAATCATTGGCATAATTCTAAGTGGGAACAATTTATAGTTGTATCAGGACATGGGTTAATCCAAGAAAGAAATATTAATACTGGAGAATTCGTAGAATTTGAAGTATCAGGAGATAAAATTGAAGCAGTATATATGATTCCAGGATGGACTCATAATATTATCAATTTATCTGATACAGAAAACTTAGTTACTATAATGACTTGTAATGAAATATTTAATAAAGACAAGCCAGATACATTCTTTGAAGTAGTAAAGAAATAAGAGGTAGATACTATCTACTAATTGGAAGTTCAAATATAAAAATAGGCACCATAGTATTGATACTATCTTGGATTGATGAAATTAGTAAACAAATTACATCTATTTGGTAGATATTAATGATATAATCTATTATATAAAAGAGGAGAATAAGCATGGAATACACATTTTATGATAAGACAGGTTCAGCTATAGCTTATACATACAACGATGATATATATTTGTTTGATGGTACTCCTGTAGCGTATATTTATAATAATAGTTATATATATACGATAAGAGGCAAACATATAGGATTCTTTACTGATGGATGGATTATAGATTTAAATGGTAATTATGCATTCTTTACTGATAATGCTTATAGCGGAATGGTAAAACCAAGTAAGAAAGTTGCGCCTTGTAAATCTGTTAGAAAAAATATGCCTATTAAATATACAAGAGAAATAGCAAGAATAAAACCAGTTATTAGATACAACTGGTCAACTGATTCAGGAAGAAGTTTTTTTGAATAATATGAAAAGATATTTCTATGGTCATTATTTTAAGTTACAATCGATATCTAGTACTATCGCAATTATTCCATCATATTCTATAAATAATAAAGAATTTAAAGCATCTTTACAGATAATAACAAATAAAGAATCATTCTTACTTGATTATCCATATAGTGAATATTTAAAATTAGGTGGATATCAAGTAAGAATAGATAAGAATATATTTAATGATGATGGGATAATACTAGATATAAACAAAGATGGAATAGTTATAAAGGGAAAGATTATATTTAATAAGTTTAATAAATTAAAAAGAAATATAATGGGTCCGTTTAAATATATTCCATTTTTAGAATGTGTACATAATGTTGTATCTATTAAACATAGTATTAGTGGATATATAAATATAAATGGATGTGAATATACGTTTAACGATATAGATTCATATGGATATATAGAGGGGGATAAAGGAAGATCATTTCCATCTAAATATATATGGACACATTCATTTATTGATAATGGATCTATTATGTTATCTGTAGGAAGTGTTCCATTTGGATTGTTTAAATTTAGAGGAATAATAGGATTTATTAATTATAATAATAAAACAATTAGAATTGGAACTTATAAGTTCGCTAAGGTGGTTAAAATAGAAAATAATAGTGTTATTATTAAACAAGGAAAATATAAATTATATATTTCTTTAATTAAAAAGAATGAACTTCCACTTAAGGCTCCTATAAGTGGGAAGATGGATAGAATAATAAAAGAAAGTGCTGAGTGCACTGTAAATTATAAATTAACATATTCAAATGATGTTATATTTGATGAGACAGTTAATAACGCATCATTTGAATATGAATATTAATAGTTAGCATGAAAAATAGTAAATATAAAGGGATGCCTGTGGGCTTTCCCTTATATTTTTATAAGCATATTTTTATATGTATTTAATTAACCATTGAACTAGTTATTATTTTCATATTATATTATTATAGTTATATTTAAATAATATAAGTAATCAAATATCAATTGTTACTATACCCTACTATACCCCCTTTACAAACATAATATTTAGGGGTATAATAGGGTATAATAGAAGGTGAAGTAAAATGAATAAATCAGATATGTTATCAAGAATTGAAGAATTAGAAAAAGAGATATCTCTCTTGCCGTCTGGTTCCATTACTAAGAAGAAAATGGATGGGAAGGTGTACTATTATCATCGTATATCTTATGAAGGAAAACGGAAAGAGAAATATATACCTTTAGAAAAACTAAATGATTTATACCAGCAAATTCAGAAACGAAAAGAACTTGAGATAGAGTTAAAAGATTTAAAAAATAATAGTATTACAAAACAAAAACAAGAAAAAAATGTGAATTTAAAATTTAAAACATTTGTTCGAATAGGTGAACAACTAATTAAGATGGCTTCACTTTCTAAGGACTATAGGCGTAGGGAGTGTTATGATACTTTAAGTGATTTTGTATTTGGAAAGCCACAGGATAAAGTTTTTATTCTTTATGGATTAAGACGAACAGGCAAAACAACACTAATGCGACAAGTCATACTAAATATGACTGACGAGCAGTTAAGTAAAACAGCGTTTATGCAAATAACTCAAGGAAATACTTTATCTCAAGTATATTCGGATCTTAAGATTCTTGAAGACTATGGTTACAAATACATATTTATTGATGAAGTAACAATGCTTGAAGATTTTATAGAGGGTGCTGCTGTTTTTTCTGATATTTATGCGGCAAGCGGTATGAAGATAGTGTTGTCTGGCACTGATTCTTTAGGATTTGCTTTTACTTCAAAAAATCAGTTATATGATCGTTGCATTATGCTTCATACAACATTCATTCCATATCGTGAATTTGAAAGAGTTCTCGGAATAAAAGGAATAGATGAATACATAAGATATGGCGGAACAATGAGTTTGGGCGGCTTTAACTACAACGATAGTTCTCCTTTTTCAACTAAAGAAAAAGCGGATGATTATATTGATAGTGCTATTGCTCGAAATATTCAACATTCATTGAAATATTATCAAGATGGTGGCCATTTTCACCAACTATATGACCTATATGCTAAAGATGAATTAACTAGCGCAATTAATCGGGTAGTTGAAAATTTAAATCATCGTTTCACAAAAGATGTGCTTACGCAAGCGTTCAAATCTTCAGATCTGTCTATTACATCTAGAAACATGATGTCAGATCGTAAAAAACCTCTCAATCTTGAAGAAAATATTGATCGTAGTTTTGTTGAAAAAACTTTAAAAACAATGTTTGATATCCTAGAAAAAGATGAACAGACAGTTGAAATCGATGATGTTCATGCTAATCAAATTAAAGAATATTTTTCAATTCTTGACCTTATATCTGATATTGATTTAATTCATCTTCCACGAGAAAAAGAAGTAACTAAAAAAACAATTCTAACTCAACCAGGAATGAGATATGCATTTGCACAAGCGCTCGTTAATTCTTTGCTTATGGATCAAAAGTTTGGTGATTTGGATATTATTGACAGAAATCGAGTTTTGGAAAGAGTTTTGGACACTGTCAAGGGTTTTATCATGGAGGAGATTGTTTTACTTGAAACAAAAATTGCACAACCAAAAATGAAAGTCTTCCAAGTTCAATTCGCTATTGGCGAATTTGATATGGTAGTTCAAAACGAATCAGTTCCTTCCTGCACCATTTACGAAATTAAACACAGTAAGGAAATTGTTTCTGACCAATATCGTCATCTAATTGATGAAGAAAAATGCCAATTGACCGAACGAGCTTTTGGAAAAATCATAGATAAATGTGTAATTTATAGAGGTCCAAGTTCACAAGTCGAAGGCATAAAATATTTGAATGTTGAAGAATATTTGAAAGGGCTTGCTAAATAGTATAACTGATTATCATTTGAATATGAATATGATTCATTATTCTAAAGTATTCCATGTCTTTCTATGCTTAGCTGGTGTATTACCGTAATATTTGCTAAATAGTTTTGTAAAATGAGATAAAGATTGAAAACCAACTTCTATGGAAATATCCATAATAGAATAAGAAGTAGTTTCAATTAATCTTTTTGCGTATTCTAATCTTATTGAAGCGAAGTATTCTGCTAATGTAGTGCCTGTTTCACTTTTAAACAAGCGATTTATGTGAGCGTATGAATAGTTCGCTTTTTTTGATATTTCAGATAAACTTAAAGAAAAATTCTTTTTATCATGAAGAAGTTCCATCATGGTGTTTACTACAATAGAATAGTTTCTAGATACTATCTTATCTTGATAATAATGAAGCACTATAGAAGATAAATCTAAAAATATAGGAGATAGAATTTCTTCTGGATAGTTATTGTTTTGATAGATAGTTGATGTTTTACTTATAAAGTTTGAAAAGTATCTATTCGAAGTATTCGCTATTGGTATTTCAATTAATTCTGATTGATCTAGTCTATCAAACAGTTCTTTATCTATTAGTTCAAAGAAGGAAGTGAAGAATTTTTTAGAAACATTTAAGGTAAATAACTCAAAAGTTTTTTTGTCTTCTTCAACTGTTATATAATGTGAATCTTTAGGTCTTAACAAAAGAAGAGTATTTTCATATACTTTTCTTGTATCACCATTTATATGGTGAATCATCTCGCCTTTTGTTACTATTGAGAATTCATAATAATCATGATCATGTAGTTCCATATATGATTCATTAATATAGTTGAATTCAAATTTCTGTTTTCTTTCTGTGAACTTATATGTTTTCATATTTTCTCTTCCTTTTATCACATTATAGCAAAAAAATAACTAAAATGTTCAAAAATCGCAAAAAATAGTCATTGTAGTATATATTTTTATTTTAATAATGTTTTATAATAAAATTATAAAGGACATGATTTTTTTTGAGGAGGTTTTTGGTTTACCAAAAAGTTTATGAAGAAGAATATAATCATAATAATTTTTATTTTATTATTTACTTTAGTTTTATCATCTTGTAAGAAAACTGTAGTTGATTCAACAATAACTGAGATTGTTGTTGAACTTAAAGATGGTGGAACAGGATATACTTGGCTAGAAGAAGCTGGCGCAAGATTTAGTGAACTTAAAAAGGATTATAGTTACGCTAGTGGAAAGACTGGCGTAAAAGTAATTGTTAATCCAGTAGAAAATCCTTCTTTAAACGCATCTGAAACATCAGGTACATGTATATATGATATATGGAATCTTACTAATTTAGCGAATTATGCAAATACTGGTAAGATTATCTGTATCGATGATATGATGAAGAAGAAGAGCGATACAAGACTTGGACAAGCTATTTCAATTGATGATAAGATTGATGAAGTTAATAAAACAAAATACCAAGTAAATGGAAAATATTATGGCGCTCCTACTTGTGAATACTATCCATCATTATCTTATGATGTAAACTTATTTGATAGATATGGATATTATATCGCAAGTGATGAAAGCGGAAGACCATTTGATTCAACTATTTTAGACGATACTATATATTTTATTAATATTGGAGAAACAAACGAAAAGTCATGTGGACCAGATGGAGAATTTGGAACTAGTGATGATGGACTTCCATCTTCACTTAGAGAACTTATTGCTTTATGTGAGTTTATGAAGAGTGAAGGTGTATCACCATTATCGTTTACAGGTCAATATAGATATTATTCTAACTTCTTACCTACAGCTTTAATGATCGCTTTACAAGGATATGAAAGAAGTTTAGGAATGTATAATTTTAATAGTGAAGCAGTTATAGTAACTGCTGAAAGCAATGAACCATTATATCCAGGCTGCACATATATCAAAAAACCAATTACTGAAACTGTTACACTTACTGAAGAAAGCGGATATTTAACTACATGGGGTGTTGAAAAATATTACGCATTAGCGTTTACTGAAATTGCTTATTCAGAAGGTTGGTTTGGAAGATGCGTTACAACACAAAAGAGCCAATTAGATTCAATTCAAAACTTTATCTTTAGTGATTTTTCAAGCAAATATGAAAAGATTGGTATTCATATTGATGGATCATATTGGTATAACGAAGGTAAGATTCATGACTATTTCAAACAATATGAAAATATGAGCCAATTAACTGGCTTTGAAGAAAGAAAATTAGCCTATATGTCTCTTCCTGTTAATATTGATGAATCAGTAGTTGAGGGAGAAGGAAAAGGACAAACTATCACTGATATGGCATATGGTATGTTTGTTATAAATGGTAACTTAAAGGATAATAGTGAACTATTAAACGCTTCAATGGATTTCCTTGAATTCTTAGAATCTGATGCTGAATTATCTAAATATTCATCTAATACATCTATCAAGAGATCATTAAATTACGAAATAACTACTAGCGATAAAAATGATCTTGCGTATTATGGTAAAGAATTATTTAGCTTATTAAATAAAGAATCAACTCATGTAATATATTTATCAGCTAATAATGAAACATTTAAAGCTAACGCTGATGCGTTCGCACTTGGATGGACTAATGCATTCTTTAGATACGGTTCTCAAGCACAGAGTTATTATGATGCGAGAGAAAGAAGATATGTTGATAATATGTATACTGCATTTAAGGAACAAGCTATTAAGAAATCAGTATGGAAAGGAATGTATAAAGGAAGTAATGCTTCTACATTTGATGATTTAACAAGCACTCTTCCTGAATCACTTAAATAATTATGAACGATACAAAACGAAAACCAATGAGTAGAACTGCGAAAAGAAATCTATTCTTTGTGGCGATGACCATTTATCCGCTACTGGTTTTCGTTTTGTTTTATATTGTAGTAAACTTTAATACAATAATTTTATCTTTTACTGAATATAATACAATCCCAGGACAAATTGGATATACTAGAGCTTTTTCAGGAATCAAAAACTTTAGAGTAGTATTCGATATGCTTAAATATGAAAATAACTATGTAATGATAATCAATTCATTTAAGTTATTCTTCTATAAATTAATAATTGGACTACCAATTTCATTTATATTCGCATACTACATCTATAAAAAATACAGATTCCATAAATTCTATAGGGTAATATGTTTCTTACCAAATATTATTCCTAACTTAATTATGGTTTATCTATTTAGGTTCTTCGTTAATCAAGGATTTATCGCTATCTTTAACGCTGAAAGAGGATTACTACAAAATCCTACAACAGAATTTGGAACTATCATATTCTTTAATTTATGGTTAGGATTTGCGACTCAAACACTCGTTTTCGCATCAGCGATGAGCGGAATAGATAATTCTATAATAGAAGCGGCGTCTATGGATGGCGCAACACCAATTCAAGAATTATGGTATGTGATTCTTCCAGGTGTGTTTAAGACATTTGAGACATACGTTTTAGTTGGAATCGCAACTATGTTTGTTGATCAGATGAGCTTGATGACATTCTATGATAAATTTGATATTCCTGGAAATATGAGAACAGTTGGATACTACCTATATTTCCAATCATATGAATCAGATTATGTTCCTAATACATCTTGGGAAACTAACCATGCATATGGAAAGCTTTCATATAGCCAAATAAGTTCATTCAGTTTAATGATTTCATTAATTGTAATACCTATCACATTAATAACTAGAAAACTATTTAATAGGTTTGGACCATCGGAGGATTAATTATGGAAAAAAATGATAATAGACTAGTTATGAATGTATATAATACTAATAAAAATAGAAAATCCTCTAAATTTAATTTATTTGCGTTTTTAGTATTTATCCTGCTTATGTTTTCATCTGTTTTAATGATTGGATTACTTATTCTTGGAATAATCACATCTTTAAAACAGGAGAGCGATATATCTATAGATTCAAATATATTTGGCCTTCCAAATATGGAATGGTGGAAATGGGATCAGTATTATCCAAATAATATTTTTGGTAACTACTTATACGCATTTAAGAATTTAACTCTTAAAATGAACAATACATATATTGTTGGATTATTCAATCCTACAAGAGTTAAAACTGAAGTAGAAGTAAATCTATTTACCGCATTCTTAAATACGATTCTTTACGCTGGTGTTGGTGGATTCTTCCAAGCTTTTATTCCTCTATTTATGGGATATTTATGCGCAAAATACAAAAATAAATTATCTAGAGTTTTCTATTTAATCGCACTATTCGTTATTGCGATACCTATCGTTGGAAATCAACCATCAGTAATTAATTTAATGC
Organism: uncultured Bacillota bacterium; assembly: GCA_937907585.1. GTDB lineage: Bacteria > Bacillota_I > Bacilli_A > Izemoplasmatales > UBA1188 > UBA1188. Next base: position 13,330 of record CALCVH010000081.1, read on the forward strand.
GTAATTTACGTTTGTTCGATACATTAATTGGAGATTGGATTAGAAGAAGCACATTTACTAACGTTTATTTCTTACTATTTTATGCTTATTTCACCACAATCCCTGATGATTATGGTGAATCAGCTGAAATAGATGGCGCAACACAATTTAGCACAATGTTTAGAATATATTTACCACTAGCTTTACCTATGTTCTTTACTATTTATCTATTAGTGTTTGTCGCAGCGTGGAATGATTTTACGACGCCTATGTTATATATGCCAAGCTACCCAACAATTTCATATTTATTATATTTTAAAACTACTGTAAATAGTGGTTCCGCATTCAATAGTGATGTTAGAAGAATGGCGGCGTTAATGTTGTCAGCTATTCCAATCACAGTATTATTTATCGCGTTTAATAAGAGATTAATGACTAATTTAGCTGTTGGTGGTATCAAGGGGTAAACCTATGAACAAAAGAAGCGCTTTATCAGTATTTATTTTAATAGCTTTATTTGTTTTAATATTAGTTAGTGTATCTGATAATCATAAAGCTAACGCTATGGAATTATCTATTACACCTAGTGAAACTAATATACTAAACGAATATCTTTTACATGATAAAATAACTATCAAATCTGATATAAAAGTTGATTATTATGGAGAAAAGACCGCATCTAATCCATTTGTGGAACTTCCAAGTGGAGAATTAATTAAAACAAATGAATTAGAATTCAGTCAAACTGGAACATATAAGATTAAATATAATTTAATCCATAATTCACTACCTATAACATTTACTCAAGAAATTGAGGTTAAAGATAATTATTTCACTATTTCAGTTGATAATGGTAGCTATATTAAAAAATCAGATGATATAGATAGATTAAATTCTTCTAAAGATGGATTGATCGCATCTTTAGCGGAAGATACTACTCTTTACTATAATAAAATAATTAATTTAAATGATGTAGATGAAAATGGGTTATCTAACGTTATTGAAGTAGAACCTATATTAGGTCATTTTACTGATTCTAAATATGTTGCGGATCAATCTAAAATATATGTGACTTTAACAGACTGTTATGATGAGAGAATAACTCTAACATTAAAGATGGGAAGAAGCGAAAACTATACGGGCACATTTTTCCCTGGTGTTTTAACATATATGCAGGTATGTAAAGGATTAGATAAAGGAGATTTACCTAATCTTGGTAGAACTAGACAAATTGTTCTAGATGGTGAAAAATATAGACTTTGGCCTGATGAAGAAGGTTCGATGAATGTTGGAATGTTTAACGCAACTTCATCAATGACAACAGGTGCTAAATGGATGTATGAACCTTCTACAAAAAGAGTATATTTAACATATAACGATAAAGAGAACTTCTTAGTAACTGATTTAGATGAACCTATAATCTATGAAAGTGAAGGATTATTCCCTGGTTTTACAACTGGAGAAGTCAAAGTATCTATCCATGCGTTATCATATTATTCTCCAATTAACGCTAGAATAGAACTAATATCAATTGGTAATGATAATCTATATGAACTATATGATAATAAATATAGTGATAATGTTAAACCAATTATTAATACAAAATATGATAAAGATTCTTTCTATGTTGCGTTAGGTGAAAAAGTTAATATTCCAAATGCAGAAGTAATCGATGTAAATAAAAGAAGCGATGCGATTATTAATGTATATACTGGATATAATACAGATAATAGAGTTAATGTATCTATAGAAAACAATTCATTTATCGCATCTAAACCTGATTTATATACAATTGAATATAAAGCGATTGATAAAGCAGGAAATGAAACAATAAAAACAATAAATGTGATAGTTAAAGAAACTGCCAATTCTAAAACAATCAATTTAGAACTTGAACCATTTGCTTTATCATGTGGATCTATTACTAAATTCAAATATAATGTAACTGAATCACTCAACTCTAATATTGAAGATGTAAAAGTTGTAATAAGCGTATCATCTCCTCATCAAAATCAAATAATTGATAGTACAAATGAATTTATACCATTCTATGATGATGAATATAGAGTTACTGTTGAATATAGTGATAAAGTATCACATTATGTAGATGAATATATAGTTAAATCTCAAAAGACAGATGAAATATTCTTTGTGGATAATTTTAAACTTCCTAAATATTTTATAAAAGGATTTAAATACGCAATTGATAATGTATACGCATATACTTTTATTAATGGATATCCAGAAACTAAAACACCTAATTATTATGCAGTATATGATGGTGAAGAAGTAGAAATTAAAGACTTAAGTAATTTTACTATAGACTCATCAAAAGATAGTGTAAAATTAGTCGCTAGATTAAATGACTATAGCCTTGAATCTAAAGAAATAGAGATTCTTGATTGTTCATATAATGATGATTATAAAAAGATAGATATGACTAAGTTATTCTTAGGCGATTTTACTCCTAACTATATAAATGATAAAGGAAATAGAATAGCTGATATAGTCTATGTATCTAATAAATTAAATGGTTCAAACACATTATCGTTTATTAATAGTGTGCTTGTTGATATGTTTAAGCTTACCTATAGAATAACTGAACAGAATTCTAACTATGAATCATTCACTATCAAATTGACTGATTCAATTGACGAATCATTATATTCAACAATCAAATTCTATAATAAAGAAGATGGCACATATATTTCAATAAATAACGAATCACTACAAAAACTAAATGATTATAGTTTCTATTCAAATAATAAAAATACTATTATGTATAACTACTATTCATCTAGTTTATATGTAGGAACTAATATATTTAAAGTTAAATTTAATTGTCCATCTAATAAATGTTACATAGGTATTACTTTAGATGGTATATATGATAACGCAGGTATTCAAATATCAGAAATTAATAACCAGATCATATCTGGAAACAACTATAATGATAACGCTGCGCCTGAAATAGTATATCAGGATTTCCAGGGACATTATCCACTTGGAGAAGTAATAAACATTTCAAAATTCTATTCAGGTGATGTGTTAAAAGGAATAGATGTAAACACAATTTCATTTAGTGTAGTTGGACCTGATGGATCTACTGTTTATGATAAAGATGATAATGTTATTACTTCACTTGATCCAAATGTATATAATACAATCAAACTCACAAATATAGGAAACTATTATTGTATATATAAAGTTCAAGACTTCAATGGAAGAGTATCTACTGCGCAAGTATGTATATCATGTATAGATACAACTAATCCTGAAATTGTGCTAGATAATATGAATGATGGAGCGACCATAATCGTTAAAGCTGGAAATAAAATTGAAATAGATTTTACAATTAAAGATGATTTATCCATTCCAAAAAATATGAAAGCGTTTATCCATCTATATTGTATAGATCAATATTCTTATGTTCCAAATATCTCTAAAATAGATTATAAGAATATGCCTGAAGATGGTAAATTCAAGGAATCATTCGTTATTAACGTTAGAGGTAATTATGAAGCTCAAATCCATGTTTATGATGAATATGGAAATGAAGCGGTTAAGAGAATAGAAATAATAGTCGAATAGGAGGGAAACATGAAAAGATTAATTATTTTTATAGTTATGATAATGTGTTTAACTTCTATTCTAGGCTGCAAGAACAAGAATGAAAACACAGATAATAATACTAATAATGTAGTAGAAAGATATTCATATACTGATGGGGTTCATGAATTTAAAGTTAATGATGTAGAAAACAAATATATCGTTAAAGATGGAACAACTGATTTTGTAGTAGTTAAACCATCTATAACAGATTCTACTTTAACTTTAGCGGTAAATGAATTAACTACATTCTTTTATAGAGCGACTAACATCAACTTACAAACATATCAGGATTCATCTGACGCTCAAGAATTAAAAAATGATAATGCATATCGTATTTCAGTTGGTGAAACAAGCTTGTTAAAAGAACTTGGAAGTGACTACCTAAAAGAAAACAACTTCACTAAAGATACTTTAGGGCTTGATGGAGCTAGGTTATTTACTAAAGATAATACTATCTATCTAGTTGGTGGATCCAACTTTGGAACGCTATACGCAGTATATGATTTTTTACAGATCTGTTTTAATTATGAATATTATTCTAGAGACTGTATAGTATATGATAAAGATGTAAAAGAATTACCATTTAAGAATCTTGATTGTGTAGATATCCCTGATATCCCATTTAGAAGTCATGGTAATAGTATTTCATATCCAAACAACAAATTAATCTGGGCTAATGAAGCAGAAAGTGGATATATTGAACAATATGATATTTCAAATATCACATATAGATATAGATATCAAACTACTGTTAGAACCTTTATCCCTATCTATGAACAATATGGTGGAACTACATTTAATTATGGATATCATAACTCTAATTATTATGCAGGACCAACTATTAAGGATAAAAACGGAGAACTTAATTTTAGAAGTAACTGGATGAGCTCTGCGGGAAATGAATTATGTTATACAGCTCATGGAAATAAAGAGGATTTAGACGCATTAATTGAAACTTGTGCTGATAAGTTAATATATTCACTATCTATGGAAAAATACATGGATAGAAAAAATGTCGGTTTCACTGTTGTGGATGGTGGATATCAATGTCACTGTGAAGCGTGCGAAGAAGCATATAAAAACGATGGAAATTCATATTGCGGTGCGATTGTAAGATGCGCTAATAGAATAATGGAAATCGCAAGAAAATGGATGGATGAAAATGGACAAAAAGATAGAGAACTGATGATGTTCTTCTTTGCGTATGGTCCAACTGAATCTGCGCCTGTAGTATTTGATGAAGCACAAAATAAATATGTTCCAGCTAACGACTCAGTTATATGTAGAGATGATGTCGCATGTTTCTTGTGTACACATAACGATACTAGAAGCATATATTTCGCTGAAGGTGAAAACGAAGAAGATATAAAAGAATTATATAAATGGAGCGCAGTATCAAAACATATGTTTAACTGGTTCTATCAACAAAGATATCATCTTTATTCAGCGTATTTTGATACCATCAGCATGCTTAATTCTGATTTCTACCAATTTGTTAAGTTAAATAATAGTGAGTTCGCATTCAACCAAGGTCACTATGTAGGCGATAATATGCAGAGCTATGGCGCACTTAATGAATATATCTATTCTAAGCTTATGTGGGACGTTACTAGCGATGTAGAAGAACTCACTAAAAATTTCTTTAAGAATATGTATAAAGATGCATGGAATACAATGTATGAAGCGTTCACTATGGAAAGAGAACATTCAATGACTGTAGCGTGTGATATCGCTGTAGGCGAATACAACTATTCAAATGTAAGAGATCCTAAGAATTATCCATATAGATCTTATCTATTACCATTAATAGAAAAGTATGAAAAAGCTTTATCAGAAATAGAATACTTAAAAGAAACTGATTATGGTGAATATTTATTAGTAAAAGAAAGAATAAACGCTGAACTTGTATCACCTCTCTATTTATCACTTCACTTTTATGGCACAAGCAGTGAATCTCCTTTCAACAATGAAACAAAATTTAAATATGTAAATAAGTTAATTGAAATATGCAGCAATGTTGATTACTATACAGCTGAGAATGGCTCATCAATATTAACTTATGTTAAAGGGTTCTAGAGGTAAAGATTATGAATAAAAGAATACTAATTATCTTTATCCTCTTTGGCTTATTATTTATTACTGGTTGTAATAAGAATATAACAAACGAAAATGAACAGAGAATAATTTATACCAATAATGATTCAATTGTTACACCTGATTTATCTCTTGCGTATACCAATATAAATCTTGTTATTGGGGATGAATATTTCATCAATCCAAAATACAATAAATTAGATGGATATAAATTAAGTTTTGAATCATCTAATAATAATGTATCAGTTAATGAATTAGGAGTAATTAAAGCTAATAAACCAGGAAGCGCAGAAATTATAGTTACTTATTCAAATGGAATTATAAGCTACTCTAAAAATATGACTGTAAATGTTTCATTTGGTGACTACGTTCCAATAATTAAAGTATCAAATGAGAAAGTTACACTAGAATTAAATGATGAATATAATCTAAATCCATATGTAGAATTTAGAAATAAAAAATATAGCGATGCGAAATTCAGTTTTGAATCTTTAGATGAATCTATCGCTACAGTAAGTAGTAACGGAATAATTACCGCAAACAAAAATGGTAAAGCAATTATTCTAGTAAACGCTACATTCAAAGGAAAATCATCATCTTCATATCCATCACTCTCTACATTTATTGAACTTAGTATCGTTGATAGTGTTAGATTTTATAATGGTACAAATGTACTAAGTGATATGACATTTTATACAGTTAGTAGCGCAAATAACCAGGAATTTGATACAGGCACATCACTTGATTTTAAAGTCCAAGTAAATGGATCTAAGTATAATGCAGAATATGAAATATTAGATGATTCTTTAGTTAATATTGTTGATAATCATCTTGAATCAGCTAAGGCTGGATCTACATCTATTAGAGTCTATAAAGATATAGATGGTAAAACATATGAATCAACATATAAACTAAATATAATTAGACCAACTATTACATTAAATGATACTATTCCAATGTTTTCAATTGACGATGGAATGTATTACGATAAAGTAACCAATACAAAAAAGACTTTAATGTCATTTATTGGTAGCGATGAAATAATCACATCCGCTATTCAAGGGAAGACTGAATTAAATGTTATAGATAATAAAGTATTTAGCGTTAAATCATCAACTAATTTAAAAAGAGGAGAAGCTAATATCGCTTTATATACTGATAAGTTCGAATATATATTAAAACTAGAAACAATTGAAAAGGTAATATCTACAAAAGAAGATTTAAAATATTTCGAATTAAAAGATAAAGATATCACTGGATACTTTGAATTATCAAATAATATAGACGCATCAGATATTTCTATTAAACAAAACAGTTCACTACACTATTTTTCTGGAGTATTCAATGGATGTGGATATTCTATATCTAATCTTGATATATCAAATTCATCTTTGTTTGGTTCATTATATACTTCATCTAAAATCATCAACTTAGGTTTAAAGAACTTAAACGCATCAAACGCTAATTATTTTTCTAGTAAAAAATCAGAAAACTCTATCACTATAGAAAATGTGTATATTGAGTTAAGCAGCGATACTTTAAATCCTAGAGGCATGTTTATCACAAGCCCCGCAAATAACGTGATTAAAAATGTGATTATTAGATATTTAGGAGATAACGCTAATAAGGATGTAGATTATTCTTTAGGTGGATGGACTAATCAGTCGCTCCTTACATCTAACCAATATTATACTGCTAGTGATAATCTAACTACCAGAACATCTTCATGGAAAGATGTGCTTGTTATATCGCCATATGTATTAGGATTTAGACCTTTTGAAAAGGTATTAAGAGATAGTGGAGATAATACTGATTACGCAATATATTATTATGGTGTAAATGAAGAATACGATAACTATAATAATCCTATTTCAAATGGAAGAAATACTAGAGAATTAGAAGAATTTAACTGTAACACAGAAGATTATTTTGATTGTGTTTATAATGAAGTTTATCATTTTAAATCACTTGATGAATTATCATCTTATGGATATGATTATTCTACTTTTAATAAGAATTATTGGACTATAGAAAACGGAATTATTACTTGGAAAAATTAAAAAGGAGATGTCATGAATAAAACTATTAGAATCATTTCATACATTTTATTAGTAACTCTATCATTAATAACCTTATCATCTTGTAAGAATAAAACTAAAACGAATACAGTAAAACAATATAAGATTGTATTTCATCAAGATGGTGGAGATTTTGATATGACAGTTAACGCTGGAGATTCATTATCTATTAATGATATTAAAGCTCCAAATCCTAAAGAACACTATACAGTTTCTTGGGATTTATCTAATGTATCACTTAATAATATTGATAGAGATATAACAATCAATGCGAAATATACTCCAGTCAATTATACTGTTAAGTGGTTAGATGAAGATGGATCTGAACTTGAAATAGATTCTACTCCTTATAATAGCGTTCCATCTTTTGATTCTGATACGCCTACTAAGAATAAAGATAGCGAATATGAGTATGCTTTTTCTGGATGGGATAAAAATATAGAATCACCAATCACAGGTGATACTACATTTACCGCTAAATATGATAAAATAAAAAGAAAATACTTAATTTCATTTTCTGATGGTGAAACATCTATCGATACAGTTCAGTTAGAATATGGTGAAACACCTGAATATAATAAAACTATCACTAAAGAAAGTGATATAGAATTCGATTATGAATTCGATGGATGGGATAAAGAATTTATTCCTGTATCGGGGAACACTACTTATACTGTAGTATGGAAGAAAACATTACGTAAATACGTTATTAAATTCGTTGATAAAGATAATAATGATAGTTTAATAACTGAAGAAACTTTATCATATGGCGATAGTATAACTCCTCCATCATTTCCTGAATCAAATGTAGGATATCACTATGAATGGGATAAAGAAATTGATGAAACAGTATCTGGTGATAGAATATACTATAGAAGCTATAAACCAAATACAGATACATTATATAAAGTTAGTGTAATTGTGCCAAAATATACATCACCTAGAGGCGACAATAAGACATTCTTAGAAGATACAAAAGAACTAATAGATATTTCTATGGATTTTAGTGATATATTGGGTTTAAATAGTGATGGATACGCTAAAGGAACTACTGATACTACTCCTGATTTTAGTTATCTAATTAATTTAGGTGGCGCATTTAAGCTAGATACTTTAAATAGTGAATACACTGGAAATATTAGTGGCGATGGCTCGAAAGAATATATCTTTAAATATGATATCAACTGGGAAAATTTAGGTTTTGAATTAGATGATATCGTCACTGGATATATTAATGGTGGATGGAATCATGAATCATCATATCTAACGCTAGGTAGAGCGCATTCATCAAATACTGAAGCTTATGGATTAAAGATACATTTTGATTTTGGTGATTTAAGTGGAAATGGTTCAAATTTCGCAATCACTTTAGATCATCTAGAATTAAGTTTATATAAAGAAATAAACGTTGATTACGCAGCGTTCAACGCTGATATAGAAGGTTCATACTGGGAATCTAAATTAATCGTGATGGGTGAAAATTACACTCTTAACGATTGGCCTACATCATCAACAAAAGTAGAAGACTATAGCGTTAGACATTTTAATGCAATCGACTATTTAGAATATTGTCCTGATGTAAAATACATTGATGGAATCAGATTTGAATATAAGAGATTTGGCACTATTTCATCAATGGGTGAAGCCGGAAATACCGACTATTACATAATGGGTTTAAATATTAAAGAAAGAGATGATTTACTCACTGTTACATATAAAGATGGTGATCTAGTATTAGATAGCATAAAACTGGCTAGTGGATCAAAATTATCTATTCCTTTAACTTCTCCACTTAAAGATGGATACTATTTCATCGGATGGTATAATGATGATTTAACTCAAGAATTTGATTTTGATAAAGAAGTAACTGTTGATACAACTATTAGAGCTAAATATGAAGAAGCGGTAATGTATAAGGTTAAAATTGAAGCTGAATCATATTCTAGAACTGATGGTAAAGGAAAAGCGTTCACTTTCCCAAGCGAAAAAGAATACACTGATATCACTAATGAATTTATGGATTTATTAGGTTTATCATACGATAATGAAAATGATTATTATTACGCTTACGGAAAATTAAATACAGTTCCTGATTTCACTAAGTTAGAAGAATTACCAGAGGTATTCAAACTTGTTGGAACTATTCCAACTGATAAAATCAGTGAAGAAACTGTAACATATAGCTTTAAATACTCTATTAATGAAGAAGTATTTGGATATGATTTAAGTAAATTAAATATTGGTTGGTATGGTGATGAAACTGAATATGTAGTTGGGTTACATAGAGTTGATGATAAAGCAGGATTATTAATAAAAGCTACTTTAGGCTTAGTTAAAGCATATTCAACTCCACTACAAATTGTATTTGATGATATAGATATTGAGTTCTATCAAGAAATAAAATTATCAGTAACTGCAAAATATCAAACAACTGGTAAAAATATAAAATTCTATCTAGCATCTGAAGAATATGATTTAAATGATAATTTAATGGATATTCATTGGTTCAATACAAACTATAGTAGCTACACTGTTGATATGTTAGGATTACTAGCTAATAAGAATCAAAAAACTATTAAGCGTCTTGATGTTCGCCCAGCATCTATCGATTCAGCTCCTAATACATTCTATCTATTTATAGATGAATTAAGCGTTATAGAAAAAGAAAATAACCACATAGTTACGTTTGTAGATAATGAAACAGTTGTTACTAAAAAGGTTGTGGATAACGGCACTGTAACACCTCCTAGTTGGAATAAACAAGGCTACACTCTCTCTTGGGATAAACCTTTAACAAATATTACTGAAGATGTTACTATTAACGCAGTATGGGAAAAAGATTTGACTATTGCGCAATATAAAGTAACTGTTAAGGTTGCGAAATATGAGTTCGTGAAGAATGTTGATAATAAGAGATTCTTTAATATAACAAATAAAACATATGTTGATAATACTAGCGAGTACGTTAATTTATTTGGATTAAATGCGGAATTTAAGAAGGATGGTAAAATTGGTGAAGCACCATCATTTGATTTAAGTAAATTACCATCTACATATAAATTAGATACAACATTATCTAATATAGATGAAGTAATAAAAGAAGATGGTACAAGTGAATATACACTAGTATTTGATATAGATACTGATGCGTTAGGCGTTACTTTGGATAAAATTGTTTTATAT
>CALCVH010000082.1 GCA_937907585.1 uncultured Bacillota bacterium
AGTAATTTCACTTATAGAATTATGCTTATAATACTTTCTAACGATTTCTAATGAACCGCCTAGTTTAACTAATTGCATTACCAAGTTAGAATCCAAATGAGCTGTTTCATCTAAATTAACAACTTCTTCCTTTTTTACAGGTTCTTTTGTAATTTTCTCTTTTGCTGCTTTTTCTTTTACAGGTTCTTTTGTAGTTTTTTCACGGTCATATTTTTCATATCTAACATTACCTTTGTTATCTTCAATAATAAGTTCAGTAATCTTTCTATTTTCATCATAAGCAATATGCTTAACCTTCATTTTAATTTTTCTTAAATCTTCACCTGGATTTGCTTTGATATAAATAAATGGTGCTGTGTATAGTTCTCTACCGATACCAATATTGAAACAAGCTCTTTTAAAGCTATCACTTGCTTGTCCTTTTTCAGCTTCAGTATTTGATTCAACACCTACATCTTCTTTTGCTACCCATTGTTTCTTTTCATCATCCCAAATTGAAACTGTGCAATATAACTTACCATCCTTAAAAGCGTGAGTTCTTTGCCAATTCATAGCTCCAACGACTTCATCAAGTAAAGTCATATCTACACGTGCATCTTTATAAAGTAAATAACTTGCTTCAATAACTGCACTAAACTTATCTTTTGGATCTAATAACTTTTGTGTTCCAATTCTTACATCAATTTCATTTGCTTTTAAATTTCTAAAAATTAATTCCATACCATCCTTTACCTTGTCTTTCCTAAAATTTCCATTGACTTATGTAAAATCTCTAATTCTTCGATTCTACTTGAACCACCAATTACCTTAATCACGTAATCAGCGCTTACCGCTTGTTTTTCATCATCTTCATTTTCTTCGATGACACCATATTTGTTTGCTACTAGATTTTTAATCTTATTAGCCTTTTTCATCGAGCAGTTTAAATAATCTTTAATGTCGCTAGCAAACCAATAGGACTTGTTTAAGGCTTTAACCTTATTAATTACATCTTCATTTGTAAATCTTTCCATTTAGTTCTCCTCAACTTCTTGTGCTTTAGTAAAAAAGTATTCTTTTAGATTATCTAACTCTAATAGTTCAGCTGCACGATAAATGTCGTTTGATTTCCATTCGCACTTGTTGTTTAGGCGCTCCGATAATTGAGAGTTCGAAAATCCCATTGCTTTGGCAAAATTATCGTTAGTTTTAAACTTCTCAATAATCTTACCTTTTAACTTATTGTAGTCAAACATTTTTTCCCTCCTTTTTTGTTCAGTTGTTTCAATACTACGAAACTACATTCATTATAATATCATTTGTTTCCTTTTGCAATACCTTTTACTAATTTTTTTGGTTTTTTACGAAACTTTTTTGTTAAAAGTATAAAAATGTTGTGTTTTTCGAAAAATGTTTGTATAATATATGTGGAAGGAGATGAGCAAATGATTCCTATTAGATTTAGAATAAAAGAGGCTTTAGAAAGGTCAGGAATGAAACAAGCGGATTTAGTTCGAAAGACAGGCATTTCAAAAAGCACTATTTCAGGTTATTTATCAGGAAGATACACTCCTAGACAAAATAGTGTTTACCTTATGGCTGAAGCCTTGAACGTTGATGTTGATTGGCTTATGGGTTTTGAAAACAATGCGAAGTTCTTAAATCGTTCATATTATTTTGAAAAAAGTTGTGTGATATTGAGAGATTTAAACGATGAAGAATTAAAAAAAGCCTACCGAACACTAGCGTTAGCTTTCGATAGGTTAGATGAATTAAAGAATGATTTATAAAAGAAAAAAGCCGATGGCGAGTCGGCTTAATTCGGAGCAGTTAAATTTTATAGAACAATGACTTCTAACTGCTCTTTCATTATACCAAATTTAATGGAGGATTTCTATATGACAAATAAAAAATATAAAGGTATTTATAAAGATAGTAATAATACTTATTATGTATCAACAACTTTTATTACAAAAGATGGTTTCGAGATACGAAAGTGTAAGCGTGGATTCAAGACACAAAAGGAAGCTGAAAATTGGAAGGTTGAACAGCGTGCTTATTATTCAAAGATAAAATATGAAAAGGAAGTTCAGCTAAAGACACCACTTGAAAAGGCTGTAGAGAAATATTTTAAATATATCAAATTAAGATTAAAACCTACAACATACGATAACAAGGTCGCAGTTATTAACAAATATGTTTTGAAACATTTTAAAGATGAACAGTTAAACGAGATTTCACCTGGATCTATTCAAAGTTTTTACGAGTTCGTATGTAATTTATCAGTAAAGCCTATTACCAAAAATCACATCATAGGTGAAACAATAGCCTTTATCGAATGGCTTGACATTATGGAATTAGTTGAACCTACTGTAGTTAGAAGATTTAAAAGAATAATGGTTAAATTAACAAATACTGAAAGTTCAAATAATGATTATTTAACACAAGATGAATTAAAACAATTAATTGATAGTATTGATTTACAAAAAGATTTTGGCAAAGAAAATAGAGTGTTCTATGCTTTAGGTGGTTATGCAGGTTTAAGGTTCGGCGAGATATTAGGTTTGCAGTTCAAAGATATAGATTTTAATAATGACACTATTCGTGTATATAAGCAAATGCAGTTCATCAATGGCGAAAGACATTTGACAAATTATACTAAAACAAATCAAAACAAAATAGTTGATATACCAC
>CALCVH010000083.1 GCA_937907585.1 uncultured Bacillota bacterium
AATACATATTCAACATTAAAAGTAAAAATACTAGATGAAAATATTGTTTCAGCTGACGTAATAGATAACGTGTTAACTGTTAAAGGGCTTAAAAAAGGTGAAACTACTATCAAATTAATCTTAGGAAAATATTATAAGGAATTAAAGGTTTATGTATTTGATAAAGGAACATCTAATTTTGAATCAAATCTTGGTGAATTAAACCCAATAAATGGAACTACAACTATAACGTATAATAATATGTTATTTGAAACGAATAGTGGTGATGCATTTCTTTTATCAAGTATTAACGCAAATAATTTTTCATTTGAAACTGAAGTAGAACTATTATCTAATGGCGCTGCGGCTTTATTGTTTAACGCATCTCTAGACTTAAATAATTTTTATGTAGCGAACATTGATTCAACAAATAATGTTGTCAAACTTTGGGGAAAAGTAGATGGTATAGTAAAAGAATTTATAGCTAAATCTATAAAAATAGAAAATTCACATAAATATGTATTAAAAGTTATTATGGAAAATCACAATATAAAAGTGTATTTAGATAATGAGTTATTAATAGATATAAATAATTATGAAATAGATAGTGGTTTATTAGGCCTAAATGTTTGGAATACTAGCGCTAAATTTAACCACATTAAATATGAATTGTTAGATATTGACAGGTGATTATTATGAACTATTTAATTAATGGTGTTAATGATGAATTATTAAAAGGCGTTAATGAACTAAATATAAAATTAAATAATGTTAAAGAAATAAATGTAACTTATAGTAACCTTCTAGAAATAAAAAACAAAAATGGTTATGTTGAATTAAAAATATCACTTGATGTTGAATTGTTTTTAGCTTTAAAAATTCTTAAGTCAAATATAAATGATCTATCTATAAAAAGAAGAATCAATACTTTATCTTTTATGAATGATTCTAGTAGAAATGCGGTATTAAATATATCTACCATAAAGAAAGTTATTAGATATCTAGCTTTAAATGGATTTAATGAACTTGAATTGTATACAGAAGATCTATTTGAAATTGACGATCCTTATTTTGGACATTTTAGAGGCAGATATACAAAAGGCGAATTAATGGAGATAAAAGAATATGCGAAAATGTTTGGAATAACTTTGGTCCCTTGTATAGAAACTTTAGCGCATATGAATACCATAACTTCTCAGCCGCACTTTTATGATATTACTGATACTCAGGATATATTGTTAGTAAACGAAAGAAAAACATATGATTTAATCTATAATATGTTTATGCATATTAGAGATGTATTTGATTGCGATATCATCAATATTGGAATGGATGAAGCTCACCTTTTAGGTGCTGGTAGATATTTAGATATAAATGGATATGAAAATAGATATGAAATATTCTTAAAACACTTAAACATTGTGTCAGACATCGCTAAAGAATATGGATTTAAATCTATGATATGGAGCGATATGTTTTTTAGAATCGCATCTAATGGTAATTATTATGGTGATGGATTAATACCTGCTGGTGTAATTGAATCTGTTCCGAAAGATGTAACTTTAATATATTGGGATTATGATCACATAGAAAAACAGGAATTTGATAGACTTTTTAATAGACATAAATTATTTAATAGAAACATTAGATTTACTACTGCAATATGGAATTGGATGGGATTTAGTCCAAATTATAGTAGAAGCGATAAAACAATTCATGAATCTATAAATTCTATGATTGATATGGGTATAAATGAATTTATGTTAGCGAGTTGGGGAGATAACGGAAATGAATGTTCAGTTACATCAATTCTTCCAACATTGTATGAAGTATCAGATTTAGTTTACGGAATAAATACTAGTTCATTCAAAGATGAATTTGGTATTAGCTATGATGAATTTAAAACAATAGAAGACCTTAATAGAGCCAAATTAAATGGCACGTATATGGTAAATCCAAATAAATATCTTCTATATAATGATTTACTTCTAGGATTATTTGATAGGCATGTTGATAGCTCGTATTCTAAATACTACTTTGATGTTTCATTAAATTTATCAAAGATAAGAAATAAAACTAAATTATTTAATTATATGTTTGATCCGCTAGTAACATTAGCCAAGATCCTAAGCATTAAATCAAATTTAGGTAACGAGATAAGAAATGCATATAAGTTAAATGATTTAAAGAGTTTAAAAAAATGTGTTTCATCGATTGATGAAATATTAATTCTTCTAGATAAATTCTTTGTTGAATTTAAAAATCAATGGTTAATTGAAAATAAATATAATGGATTTGAGATCCAAGAAGCTAGATTAGGCGGTTTAATATCTAGATTAAAAGGAGTAAAAAATAGATTAGAACTATATCTAGATAACAAATTAAATGAGATAGAAGAATTAAAAGAAGAGCCTCTACCTTATATCGAAAATAGAGACTCAAAAGATATATTTATTAATTTTTATAATAAGATGATTTCACCAGGAATTAATTAGTCGTGAAAATCATTGTTGAAAAACTGTATAAATTCTTTATTAGAATTATTTAATCTATAATCTTTAGGGCTTATTCCTAACTCATAAATAAAAGTTTTATATAGATTTACATAATTCTTAAAACCGCTCTTTAATGCGATAGATTTATAGTTTAAAGATGTGGTTATAAGAAGGTTCTTCGCATAATCAATTCTCTTATTTTTAATGAATTTATAAATTGTAGTATCATAGTTTTCTTTAAAGATTCTTTCAAGATAAGAAGAAGTTATCCCTACATAATCAGATATTTCTTCAACGTTTATATCTTCATGAAGATGTTCGTATATATAGTTTGAGCACTTGTTTATATAAACATTGGATTCTTTACTAGGAGAACGGTCGATACATTTATGCAAATCAAGAAGAACGATTTTTAAGGTATTATTGAATCTTTCTTTAGAAATTAAATCGTTTGGGTTTTCTTTATTATATATAAATGTATTTATAAGTTCATTAATGCTGTAGCTTAAATTGTCTTCATCATTGATGATAGTGACATCCTTAAGCTTATAAAAACTATTAGATAAAGATGGATAGTTCTTATGAATTTCTTCATCGTTCACAAAATGCATAATAGAGTTGTTTTTGACTTCATCAATTTCTAAAACACTTAATGTAGAATCTTCTAAGAAGTTTAAATAATGTCTCAAATTCGGTTTGATTATCGCTATTTGATCTCTTCTTAAATATTGAAACTCTTGAATATTATCTTTATAGTAAATGATTTCAAGACTTCCTTCTTTTAAAGAGATAATTTCCCATTCATGATGAAAATGAGGATTCATGATTTCACCTTTCTTATGTATTCTTCTAATTAATGTGTTGACT
>CALCVH010000084.1 GCA_937907585.1 uncultured Bacillota bacterium
CATATAACCATTTGCATCTATTGGATTCCAGGCGTTTTCTGCTGGTAAATACTCAATAAAACATTTGCCTCTTTCAACTGATTTTAAAAATACCAACCCATCATCAAATCTATCTTTTAACCAATTCTTTTTCGATGACACTTGAATATCATTATTATTAGATATTGCACAACATATATGTTCTTTTTCTAAATTGTCTTTTGTTACTAAAATATACTCCATTCTTATACTCCTTTATTTAGTCTTTTAAACATCCAATTGCTTATTTATTATCCTTGTGCTTATATTCCATCTATATCATATCATTATTTAAAATAATTCAATTGTTTTTAACACATTTGAGGTTATTTATTTAACACATTTGAGGTTTTACAAATGATTTGGCTTTTCTTCAATTTGTTTTACTTAACATGTTTCTATACATAATATAATTGTGACAATGAATAGAGTTTTAGTGCTGGGGAATGCCTATAATATGTTTCCTAAGACATCTCGTTTTCTAGTTACAACCCTAAACTGAAACTATTGTAATGCTGACATTACTTAAGACATAATTTGTCTTGATATACCTTAATTTGCCATAAAACCATCAAAAATGCATTTATGCTATTTTCTTTATTATCTTGTCAGCAAGCAAACAGTTTATACTGTCAATTGCGACGTAAGCAAATTATCGTTAGAGAACATATCAATCATATGTTTTTATATAGAACTAATAACTATTCAAATAATTTCGTCAAGCATTTTTTGTATAAGAAATCTTTTATGTCTTCATTCTTATCTTCATAATAATCAATTAATAGTTTTTTAAATTCTTCAACTAATTCTACGGGGATTACAATCAATCCCATTCCTCTACTTATTAAGTAATGATTAGCAAAAATTACAGCAGTTCTTTTGTTTCCGTCTAAATAAAGTTGTTTTTTCATCACATATAATAGTAATTCAACAGCTATATTATATGAATTATCCATTGACAGCATTTCGTTTAATTCTTCTTTTATTTGAGGTTCATAAGGAAGTGGTGATAAATAGTTTGACCCACCGATTGTAACAGGTACACTCCTTATTCTTCCTGCAGTATAAGAAAAGCCTTCCTCGATGATTTCATTAATTTGGCATAAGATAGCATAATTTGTCTGATAAGATATTACTCCTTCACTTAATATAAATTCCCATGCATGTTTCAAATTAATAACTTTAGCTATATCAGTAACCGTCATATCTTTAACTTTTCCACCATTGACAATTGTTTCTGTATCAGAATATGTTGTAGCAACCCCTTCTAGTTTTGCTTGCTTATATATAGAATCAACCATATTTTTTCTTGCCAAATCTATATTTATTTTTACTTGATCTGTTAATTCGCTAGAATTATATTGTAAAATTCCTAATTCTTTTTTTATTTCTTTTAATTGTTTTTTATATTCTTTAACGATTTGATTATTCTCTAAAATAAGATTATTCAATTCTATACTATATTCACCAGCATATTTGGATGTGGAAATTCCTTCATCTCTAAAATGCACGTAAATATATTTTTTACCATTATTTTCTCTTATTTCTATAGAGCCATGAATCATTTTATTAATTCTAGATTTTAACAATTCCTGTTCATATAATAATTCAGCAACGTTTCTCATATTTATTCTCCAATTATGTGATACATAATCATTAATTTTGTTTCACATAGATTATAGCAAATAGTTACTAAATGTGCAACTATTTTATTAATTTTGTTTCACATTTTCTATGTGTCAAAAAAACAAGAAATTATATTCTTGCTTTATTTTTGAAAAAACGCTACTTTTCTTTACTTACGAGGTAACAGACACTCTCAACGTGAATAACATCTACAATAGTGCTGAGTAATTATTTAACAATATCTCGTTATACTAATTTGTCTGTGAAACAGTGTATAGAGAATAAAAATATCCTTTTTTCTCCATTAATGCATCAAAGGTTCCTTTTTCAATTAATTCACCATTTTTAAGAACAAATAATTCAGAACATCTACGAAGAATATTTTCATCTAGATCATGAGTAACAATAATACGAGTATGTTCTTTTAATTTTAATATTGCATCAAGCACCTCAAATGAAGTTTCTGCATCTAGTGCCGAAGTTGCCTCATCCACCAGCAAAACTGGCGTTTTTCTAAGTAAAGCTCTTGCGATGGAAATTCGTTGACGCTCTCCTCCGGAAAGGTTAGAGCCATTTTCGCCACATAAATAGTCTTTACCGCGCTCATTAATTAGCTTTTCTAAACCTGATGACTTAATGGCTTGATTTATTTCATCTTCATTAAATTCTTTAAACATCGTAATGTTTTCCTTAATTGTATTATTAAATACAAAGACATTTTGTTGAATAATTGAGACAAGGTCATATAAGGAACGAGCTGAAATTTTCCCAAGCTCAATATCATCAAATATTATTTCTCCTTGATAATTGTGATATGAAGCCATAAGTAGATTTAATAGAGTAGATTTACCACTACCAGATGCTCCTACTAAGGCATAACAACCATCTTTTTTAAAGTCGATATTAATATTATCAAGAACATTTTTATCTTCATCATATGAAAATGATAAATCTTTAATAAATATACCTTTTTTTAGTTTCGGCGAAATATCTTCACCTGATTCATCAATATTTTTATCAAGTTCAACTGCAATCTTTTCAATAAGAGCAAATGATGATTTAACACCTGAATAGAATCCTGGTAGTATTTGGATTGGTGATAAAATGTAATTTAATAATTGAACAAAAACGATTGCTGTACCAGCTGTTACACTACCAATTCCTTTAATTGCAAAAACACAAGCCATAATGAACACACCTATTTGCAGAAGTCCTCCAGCAATTCCAGAAGAATATGAAATATTGACATTTATTTTTGACCTTCTTTTTTGAGCAGTGCTAACACTAGTATTTAGATCATTATGAAGCATTGAAACATTATCTTCAGCTTTGAAACTTTTTATCACCGTAAAGCCTGTAAGGACATCTTTTATTAGACTCAAATATTTTTCTTTTTTATTAGAAACATTTTTTTCGGCTACTGCAGCTCTGTTTCCAAATATTATTGAAACAATAATTGGAAGAAGTGATAACAAGATGGCTATAGCACTAAGGAGTGGGCTATATATAATCATCATTACCAGTGCTCCAATAAAGGTTACACCGACTTGAATGGCTGCTTGAATTTTTCCAATAAATTCTTCTTCAATAACTTTAATATCATTGGAAAGAGCTGAGATGTATAAAGCACTACTTTCACTAGAAAAACTTTGAATTCCTTTTTTCATCAAGCGCTCAAATACATAGTCGCGATATTGTTTCATTGGTTTAGCAGAGAATCTTGGGAAAAATATCCAATCTATTACCCATGCAACAACAAACAATAACAGACCTAATAGCGTTACAATTATGATGGTCTTAAAGTCATATTGCGATGTTCCAGCAATTAAATCGGAAATTTCTTTTATTAACCAAGATATGACGAGAGCACCAATACTTTGTAAAATTGATGCAATCGAAGTCATTAACAAATTTAACTTATTATTTTTAAATAAAACCTTTATGTAAGGATGACGAAGCTTTCTTAATTCCTTTTTATCCATTTATTCTCTCCTCCATATTTAGTATCTAAAGATTTGCGAGTATTTCCTTATTTTATGATTTTTTATTTTCACCATCTTCTCTTCAATAAATAAACAGTTCCATATTCACTCAAGCTACATTTATGTTAAAAGATGCAAGAAAAATAAGGACTGTGACTAAATATTTGTAGATGTTATTTTTTATTCTACACTTATTATACACTTTAATGTGTAGTACAATGTTGATAATATAGCAGTAAGCCAACAAAAGCGAATAAAAAATCCGTTTAAGAACGACTTTGAAATATATTCACATTAACTGTCTTCTATGCTTATTTTGTAGTTATTTAGGTATCGCTATTATATCTATTACTAAGTTTACAAAATGAGTTATTATCATCATTGAAAAATTCTATAAAGGCATTGTTATATAAGTGTCCATTGTTTTTAACCATGGTTTTTTTATCTTTTTGTCACTTTTGTCTATTTCTTTGTCAGCAAACAAACAGTTTATACATAAAAAGTTATAGGTCCAATCTCATTCCTATTACTTTTTTCTTGTCTAATTATTTAAAGAATCATTTTCACTGCCATTATATTTGAGACACAACATTGTCACGTCATCAAACTGTGGAGCGTCTTTAACGAATTCATTAAGTCCTTTATCAACAGCGTTTAATACCTGTTGAGTTGTTTCACTTTCACCACTATTTAAAGTATCAAGTAATCTATCTAAGCCAAACATTTCATTATCAGCGTTTGTTGCTTCTGCGACACCATCTGTATAAATAAATAACATTGATCCTTTTTCAAGCTTTATTTCATACTGTTTATAGAATACAGTTTCCATCCCACCTATAACGAAACCGTGTTTGTCTTTAAATAGTTCAAATTTGCCACCAGGTGATTTAATAATTGGGAATTCGTGACCTGCATTAGATGCGGTCAATACACCAGTCTTTAAATCAAGAATTCCGAGCCATACAGTCACGAACATCTGTTCTCTATTGCTTTGACAAATCTGTTTATTAGTAGCTTCAAGAGCCTCTTTTGGATTCTTTTTCATGAGTGCGTAATTCTGTACAAGAATCTTTGATGCCATCATGAAAAGTGCTGCAGGAACGCCTTTACCAGATACATCTGCCATAACTATTCCAAGATGGTCTTCATCTACTAAGAAGAAATCATAGAAATCTCCTCCTACTTCTTTTGCTGGCTTCATCGAAGCGTATATATCAAATTCGCTGCGCTCAGGAAAAGCTGGGAAAATATTTGGAATCATATCGGCTTGAATACGAGTCGCCATAGAAAGTTCAGTATCTATCCTAGAAGCATCCATCTTCTGTTTTTGATATTCTTCTGTCAAGTTTCTTGTTATTACTGCGAACATATTCACAGCTGATCCAACTGTCGCAAAAATAACGAACTGAACTTCTGCGATAAAAGACTGAAGAATGATACCAAATAAAGGAGTTATCATATAGATCCAATACGCTACATAAACGCGTATAATAAATTCTTTTCTATATTTAATCAACAAGCCTATATCTAAGATCAACATAAGAATCGGCGCAACATTTGATAGAATATATAAACCCGATCTATTGTATACGTTATTATCATCAAAATAATAATACATGTCTGTAAATTGAGAAACTATGAGTCCAGCGGTATTTATCGTAAGCAGAGCGAACAATATTATTGTAAGTACTTTTAATTTCTTACCTTCTATTTTCGCAGACGCCATTATCATCTGAGACAACATCATAGTCATTAATCCAGAAATGAAAAATTCAACGAATGTCACTATACGGATTATCACGCTTACTGCTTTACCTGGATTTCCATCCAATAGTTGTCTAAATAGATGCATGGAAATGTATCCGATTATCATCCACAAAAAGAAAGTGAAAAATTTGCGCACGAGTTTATTGATTGGAGCTTTCGCAGTCTGAATAATAGTAAGACTACAAATACCTATTCCTGCGGAAATCATTATTAGGTTAATAAGATTTCCTAAAGACATATCAAAATGCATAGTTTGATCTCCTTTATTTATGTTTAATCTTTAAACAAGATTTACTTATTGTTGACTCGCGATAATTATATTAAAAATAAGTCATAAAATCAACAATTTAGATATGTAATCAATAGATAAAGCCAAAAGAAAAGACGCAGAAGCGCCTTATTCTTTTATTCAGATTTTTTTAGTCTTTTATCTACTATAACGAATATGAAATAGATAAATAACATTAATACTACAAGTCCAATATATAGATATGCTTGGTATGAGGTGAATAAAAATTCTTTTCCTTTGTTGATAGCTTTAAATAAGTTTTTAAAGAATTTACCTAGTGAATAAAAACTTACTATAGCTGTAGTAGTTAATCCTATGATATCGCTTAAATCTGTAGCTTCTTCTTTCTTTAAGAATTGGATTAATGAATATAATAGATATCCAAATAGAATTAATGATACAACTATCGCAACACTATAGTCTTCATTAAAAGATATATCTGTTCCATATTCATCAGAATAATAAGCATAGCTTTTAACATAAAGAATAAAACTAATAACTAGTGAAATTAAACTGCTTGATAATAAAAATATCTTTTTAAATAATTCTTTTTTATTCATTTGTATTAGCCTCTTTAGTATTTAATTTTTTGTTCTCAACTAAGAATATACTAGGTGCGTTATACGCAACTAATACTACTAGAAGAGTTGAAATGATGATATTTGGAATCATATATGAACCATTATATAAAAAACTATATAATACTGGTCCACCTGCGAAATCTAAATTCTTCCAGAAGAAAATACCAGCTAGAACGTGTGATGTATATTTAAGTAGTCCACCTAAAACGCTACCAATTATTACCCATTTAGTTCTTGATTTTTTGTTTTCTTCATTATGAAAATTCTTATAGAATAATCCAGCGAACGCTACAAGCGGATACGCTAATACATAATCTAATAATATTTGTAATAATACAGAATACCATTCGCTTGCGATTGCGTATACTCCACCAGCCATTTGTATTATAGCTAGAATAAATCCAGATATTAACGCAGGAACAAATCCTCTTCTATAAGCTAGTACTAGAATAGGCACCATAGCGAGTCCTATAGAACCGCCATTAGGAAATAAGCCTCTAGTAAGTCCACCTTGGAGAAAATCTAAAGCGAACGCTATCGCTGTCATTATAGCGACTTCAATAATAATTCTTACTTTCTCGTTCTTTTCCATATAAATATTCCTTTAATATTAATAAAAGTCCTTTTTGTGCGCGCAAAAAGGACTTCTTATTTTTCCTTCCGCTAGCATTACCTAGATCAAGTTTAGGGTCGTATTTCTACCTCTCAGCCTTTTATAGCTCCCCCTTATATTTACTATTTTATTATACTACAATAATTTCTTAAACGCATCCCTAATTCTTTCTTTTGTGAATCCAAGCGCAGGGATAACATCCTTTACATTTCCAGATAAGCCAAATCTATCAATTCCATATACATCGCTTGTATAACCTTTTAAGCCAAAAGATGAAGCCATTTCGATGAACATTGATGGAGTGTTAGTTGGGATTAATGATTCTTTATATTCTTTTGGTTGTTTATCGAATAAAGATGTAGATACAATTTCAACTACTCTTACATCGATTCCTTCTTCTTTTAATAGATCTTTCGCATCAAGTGCTAGAGATACTTCACTACCAGATGCGACTAAAGTGCCTTTAGCGTTTAAAGAATCATATCTTAAGAATGCGCCTTTCATGAAATCACTATCTTTAACTTCATCAAGGAGTGGTAAGTTCTGTCTAGTTAACGCTATTACAGATGGTGTGTTTAGAGTACTGAATGCGCATCTTACAGCTTGAAGAGTTGTTCTAGAGTCGCTTGGTCTATAAACGTTTAGATTAGGAATCGCTCTTAGGCCAGCTAATTGTTCGATTGGTTCATGAGTTGGACCATCTTCTCCTACCGCAACTGAGTCATGAGTGAAGATGAATACTGATGGAATTCCCATTAGCGCAGCCATACGAATTGATGGTTTCATATAATCGCTAAATACGAAGAACGCACCAGTCATATTTCTAACGTTATTTAGAGTTAAGCCATTTGCGATAGCGCCCATTGCGTGTTCTCTAACACCATAGTTAATGTTTCTTCCAAGTCTATTATCGCTTGAATAGTCACCATCAGCGCCCTTAACGTTAGTTGATGCGGTTAGATCAGCGCTTCCCGCAACAAATGTTGGATATTCTTTTGATATTACATTAATGATTCTACCGATTGTTTTTCTAGTAGCTTCTGTAGTAAATTCAAAATCTTTAAATAAGTCTTTATCTAATTCATAATCATTATCTAAAACTTTCTTGAAAACTTTAAAGTCTTCTGGATATTCTTTCTTATAAAGTTTTAAATCTCTATTCCATTTATTTAAAGCTCTATTGTTTTTAGCTAATGCGTTTTTGTAATCTTCGTAAACGTCATTATCAACTGTAAATTCACTATTTGTATATCCTAAAGCTTCTTTTAATTTAAGAGTGTTTTCACTACCTAGTGGAGCTCCATGAGATTTTGATGAACCAGCTAGAGGAGATGCATATCCAATAGTAGTATGACATTCAATCATTACAGGTAAATCAGATTTTTTAGCTTTCTTGATTGTTTTATTTACTTCATCTAGATTTTCTGGATCATTAATTTCTAAATATTTAAATCCTAAAGATTCAAAATATTTTTTAGCTTGATTAAATCCACCAGCCTTTGTTACTGGGCCATCAAGTTGAATCTTGTTTGAATCCCATAAGATGATGAGCTTATTTAATTTTAAGTGTCCAATTAGTTCTAAAGCTTCTAAAGTAACACCTTCTTGAAGGTCACCATCACCACATTCAACGAAAGTGTAGTGATCAACTAATTTAATATCATCTTTATTGAATCTCTTAGATAGAATAGTTTCTGCGATTGCGAAACCAGCGCCCATAGCGATTCCTTGTCCGAGTGGACCGCTAGTCGCATCAACACCTTCAGTATGTCTATATTCAGGATGCCCAGGAGTTAATGATCCTAACTTTCTAAAGTTCTTTAAATCATCCATAGTTAGGTTATAGCCTGTTAAATGAAGCAATGCATATAACATGCTTGAAGCGTGACCTGAAGCTAAAATAAAACGATCACGATTAAACCATTCAGGATTTTTTGGTGTGATTTTTAAATGTTCGTGCCATAAAGTATACGCAATTGGCGCAAATCCTAATACTACTCCAGGATGTCCACTGTTAGCGTTATTGATTTCATCCATCGCTAACATTCTTAATGTAGTTACTGATTTAGTGTTCATACTTTCTCCTATTCAAGTTCTATTTTTATTAATTGATTTAATTCAACCGCATATTCTAAAGGTAGTTCTCTTGAAAATGGTTCAATAAATCCCATAATTATTAGTTCCATTGCTTCTTTTTCAGATAATCCTCTAGATTCAAGATAGAATAGTTGGTTATCAGATATTTTTGATACAGTTGCTTCATGTTCTAAAGATGAAGAATTGTTATGCACAATATTTAGTGGGAATGTATCAGATTTAGATTCATTATCTAATATTAGTGTATCACAAGATACACTCGCTTTTGAACCTGTCGCATCTTTAGATATTCTGCATAATCCTCTATAATTTACTCTACCACCTTTTCTCGCAATTGATTTAGAAATAATTGTAGATGATGAATTTTTTCCAAGATGAATCATCTTAGCGCCATTATCTTGATATTGATTTTTAGATCCTAACGCAACAGATATAATTAGTCCTTTAGAATAGTCTCCTTTTAAAACGCAACATGGATATTTCATATTTGCGCCACTACCGATATTTCCATCGATCCATTCCATATATCCACCCTCTTCAACAACCGCTCTTTGAGTGACTAAGTTGATTATATTATTAGACCAGTTTTGAATTGTTGAATATCTACATCTAGCGTTCTTTTTAACAATTATTTCAATTACGCCAGAATGAAGTGAATCATCAGAATATTTAGGTGCCGTACATCCTTCTACATAATTTACAAATCCATCATCATCAACGATGATTAACGTTCTTTCGAACTGTCCCATATTCGCAGAATTGATTCTAAAATATGATTGAAGAGGCTTATTTAACTTTACTCCTTTAGGAATATAAATAAATGATCCTCCACTCCATACTGCGCTATTAAGCGCTGCGTATTTATTATCATTATATGGAACAACTGTTCCAAAATATTCTTTAAATATCTCAGGATACATTTTTAAGCCTGTATCTGTATCTAAGAATATAACACCTTGTTCTTCTAGTTCTTTTTTATTGTTGTGGTATACGACTTCTGATTCAAATTGAGTAGAGACACCTGATAACCACTTCTGTTCAGCTTCCATTATTCCAAGCTTATTAAAAGTATCTTTAATATTTTCAGGCACTTCATCCCAATCGTGCTTTACTGAATCAGTAGATTTAATATATAAACACATATCGTTTGGATCTACTGATTTAATTCTTTCAGTTGGTCCATATGTTGGATCTTTTAGTTCATTAAAAGCTTTTAAAGATTTTAATCTATATTCCAACATCCATTCAGGTTCATTCTTAGCTTTAGATATTTCTCTAACGATATCTTCATTTAAACCGACACTAACCTTTTTATACGCTTTAGCGTCAGTCACAAATCCGTATTTATATTCGTTAGCGATATTATTTAATTCTTCTTTTTTCTTTAAATTCTCCTCATGCATAATCTAGTTCTCCTTTTTTAAAGTAGAAAGTAGAGCTTGAGAAGATATCGATGCGCATCTAACTCTTGCGGGGAAGTCTTTGATTCCATCAAATACTTGAAGTTCATCAAAATCTACACTTTCATCATATTCTTGATTAGATACCATCAAAAGATAGTTTTTAAGGAAGTATTCAGCTTCATCAACCTTCATTCCTTTTACTACTTCGCTCATTATTGATGCGCTTGCACAACATATTGAACATCCTTGTCCATCATGTCTAATATCTTCAATAACTCCATCTTTTACATATGATTCGACATCGATCATATCTCCACAAGATGGATTTTTAATATGACATTTAATATATCCTTCTTTAGAGGTAATACCTTTATTTCTAGGATTTTTATAATGGTCCATAATGACCTGTCTATAGATATTATTTAAATTAGCCAATGTAACCAACCTCCTTAAAGAATTCTATTGTTTTATTTAAACCATCAATAAATTTTCTTACATCTTCTTCATCATTATAGAAATAGAAGCTCGCTCTTAAAGTAGATGATAATTTTAAAAATTTATGAAGAGGTTCAGCGCAGTGATGTCCAGCTCTAATACATATATTATCTTCAGCTAAAGATGATACCGCATCGTGTGAATGAACGCCCCTTATATTAAATGCGATGATCGATGATTCTTCACTAGCGTTATATACGATTATATCGTCCATCTTCATCATTTCTTTAAGCGCTAAATTTCTTAAATATACACTTCTTTTTTCTATATTATCTATACCTATACTATTTAATAGTTCTATACAAGGCTTAACCGCAAATATAGATGCGATAGGCATTGTTCCAGTTTCAAATTTATGTGGGATAGCTTTATAGGTAACACTATCAATTGATACTTCATCATTCATTTCTCCACCAAGTTCAACTGGATTATATTTTTCTAATAATTCTTTTTTACCATATAAAACACCTAGTCCAGTTGGACCACACATTTTATGAAGTGAAAATGAATAGAAATCAACATCTAGCGCTTTAACATCTATTTTCATATGTGGAATAGCTTGAGCGCCATCAATAGATACTATTGCGCCAACCTCATGAGAGAGCTTTATTATTTCTTCAATAGGTGTTTTATATCCTAAAACATTAGATACGTGAGTTAACGCTACAACCTTAGTTTTATTTGTTAGTACTTTTTTAAAGTTCTCTACAGTTATTTTAGCGTCGCTAGTTAATTCAACAAATTTTAATACAATATTTTTATGTTTAGATACATTAAGCCAAGGTAAGAATGATGAATGATGTTCAAGTTCTGATGTGATAACTTCATCACCATCATTAAGTGTTTCACTAATCATCATCGCTACCATATTTAAAGAATTAGATGCGCCTCTAGTGAATACTATTTCTTCTTTTTTAGCGTTTATATATTTAGCCACCATTTCTCTTGATTCATTGCACTTATTAGTCGCACTAATAGATTCTTTATATACGCCTCTATCAATATTACAAGAATAGTTTAGATAGTAATCATTAATCGCATCTATAACAGCTTTAGGTTTTATTGAAGATGCGGCGCTATCTAAATATACTGAATCTTTATTATTTAATAATGCAGGAAATAATTCTTTCATATTATTCACCAATAGTTTCAAATAATGCAGGTTTTAAAAGATTATAGAATTCTTCATCTATAGCTTCTTTTAATATTGGACTAATAAGAGATTTACAAATAATCTTTAATGAATCTTCTTTAGATAATCCTCTACTCATAAGATAATATATTTCATTATCATCGATAGTGCCTATTGCGCAACCGTGTGATGCGTGAACGTCATCACAAGATATCACGAGAATAGGTTTTGAATCAATTTTTGAATCTTTAGATAATATGATTCCTTTAATATTTTCACTAGATGATGAATTATCCATATTTTTATCTATTGTCGCAACCGCATCTCTATTAATATATCCATTATTATTAGATAGATAATTTAATACAGATTCAGCGGTAGTATTTTTAGATAGATGATTAACATAGAATCCACCAGTAATTATATTGTTAGATGAATAGATATATTCATATCCTTTAAAATATGAATTCTCACCTAATAGATTAACTGTCTTTACAATCTTTGAATTAGCTTTATTATTATCAGATGTATATAGTTCTAAACTTGAGTCTTTAGAGATATTAAATGATAAAGAATAACTATAATTACCGATAGCGAAATAGACTATCTTTACTATAGAATTCTCACCTATATTAAATGTGATATTTGATTCACTCTTTAGATTAGAATAGATTAATATAGTGGTTTTTTTATTATCAGGTATTTCAAAAATATAGTTTTCATTCTCAATATCAAAACTATATTTTTCTAATTCCTTTTCACCAATAAGCATATTATTCTTTAGTGGTGTCATAATTATTTGTTTCCTTTAAATGCGCATGTTTCAAGAAGCTCAACAGTATCCTCTTCAAATAGTCCAGCTTCTTTTCTTATTTCATCATAACCATTAGTATCGATATAATCTAATAAAGAATTATCTCCTTCTTTAGCGATTACACCATTAATTAAAACAACCACTCTATTTGGTTTAATATATTCATATAATCTATGATAGTGAGATACAACTAATAATCCCATATTTAATCTAGATTTTAATTCATTGATATTTTCAGATACTATCTTAACCGCATCAACATCAAGTCCAGAATCTATTTCATCTAAAATAGAGATTCTTGGTTCTAACATCTTCATCTGTAGAATTTCATTCTTTTTCTTTTCTCCTCCAGAAAAAGATTCATTAACATATCTATCAGCTAAATCCTTATCCATTTTCAATTCTTCAATAGCTTTATCTAATTTAACTGAGAACTTATAGTATGATACTAATTTCTTTTCACTAGTATTTCTTTTATCTAATGCTTGTTTAATGAAATCTCTATTGGTAACACCGCTTATTTCATATGGTGACTGCATCGCTAAAAATAGACCTAATCTAGATCTTTCATCAGTAGTCATAGATAAAACATCTTTACCATCAAATTCAATAGAACCGCTTTCTACTTTATATGATGGATGTCCCATAATAACATACGCAAGCGTTGATTTACCGCTTCCATTAGGGCCCATTAGCGCTACTGTTTCACCTTCAGATAGTGTTAGATTAATTCCTTTTAATATCATAGTCCCTTGCGCACTAGCGTAGAGATCTTTAATAACTAGTTCAGACATAATAATTTACCTCGCTTTTTTTATGATAATAAAAAACATAAAATAATTCAAATGATATGATAAAATATTCCTCATTATATATTAATCTTTACTTAATTCAAAAGAAAATGCGTGTATTTCTACACACAATCTCCTTTATTTTTCTTCTTCGTTCATTTTATAGTATTCTTCAAATACTTTATCAACAATCTCATCTTCGTTAACTGTATAGATATCTTCATTTTCTTCATCTATTTCGATAACGATTCCTTCATCTTCGTTAACGCCTTCAAGTGGTTCAACTGGTTTTAAGATTGCGAACAATCTATCTTCTAGTGGAATGACAGCGATCTGTTCAAAGTCTACTGGATTGTTGTTTTCATCGTAGAGTGTGATGTCATCAGTACACTCATCATCTAACAACATTTCAATCGCGTCTCTTTCTTCTACTTCATTTAATTTTTCTTCACTCATTTCTTATTTCCTCTTTATTAAGTTTTCTATTCCTTTTAATTATACAATATCTTATTAATGTAAACAATAAAAAGCCGATTATTGCGCCAGTTAAAACACCTAATGAATCTATTAAAACATCCCTAAACATCATCGCTCTACCACTCACGAACTTTTGATGGAATTCATCTATAAACGCATATATAATTCCAAGTGGGATAGAAATAAGAAAAGATATAAATGTGTTTTTCTTTTTATGCGCTATTACTAAATATGCATATATAGTAATAACGAATGATAAAAACATAAATTCAGTAAAGTGAGCTCCTTTTCTTACTATATAATCAACCTTAGATTTAATAGCGCTTCTTTCATTATTATCTAAATCATCATAATCTTTATATAATACTGATATTACAAAATTAGATATCTTTGAACTAGTTTCACTGCTTCTAGTGGAATCCTGACTAGAAAAGAAAAAAATCATCATCATAGAGACAACTATAAATAATAATAAGACTGTTGAAACTATTTGGTATGTTTTTTCTTTCATAATCTTTCTATATTCTTTAAAAATCCTTTTATATCTTCTTCGTATTTATTAAAGTCTTTAACTACTGATTCAGCGTGATCAGCACCTTTAAATAAATATAATTCTTTATATGAATTATATGCATTGTAGATATCTATAGAATGCTTATAATTAATTAGTTTATCACTATCACCATGAAACAACAATAAAGGTACTTTAGTATTGTTGATATCATCTATTGGTCTAACCTTATTAGGATTCCACCCATATATTAGTTTGCATATAGGTCCAGATAAATCAACTAAGAATCTTGGAGAATGGAATATCTTTTTTGCGCCATCATATGATAACTCTTTTAAACTAGAGAATGGACAATCTGCGATTATATATTTTACATTAGGGTTATAGCGCATAAGAGATATTACAGTTGCGCCACCCATAGATTCTCCATGTATTCCTAAATAAATATCTTTACCAAATCTATTATATGTATCATCTATTATCTCTAATAAATCTATTGATTCTTTAAGTGACATAGTACATTTATCTTTTTTGTTTTTACCATGTGTTCTTTGATCATATGTGATGATATTGTAACCAAGTTTTCTAAAGATAGGGAAATATTTAGAATCGCTAACCATGTTAGCTGTAAAACCATGAGAAAAGATAATGTATTTCTTTGTTCCTGGATTTAAATTAAAGAATCTTGTGTTTATCTCATATCCATCTTTTAATTTAATAATATAATCTTCTTTCTTTAAATCATCATAATCATAATACATGAATCTATCTAAATGATATTGTTTTACAAATTCATATGTACTAATTTTAGGATGAGTATAATACGTATCTAAAACAACACAGAATATGATTATTCCTATTATTATAAATACAACTATACCAATTATTAGATATAACCACCACATAAAAACCTCTTAATTATCTATTAATAATAAATGAAATAATATCATCAACTAAATCTATATCGCCAAATTCACTATGTCCATCAGATTTCTTTTTCTTAATGATAACGCTGTTCTTATCATCATAAGCGTCGTATATTAGTTTAGTGTTATCATTAAATGGTACTACTTCATCATTATCTGAATACATAATATAGATAGGGATATTATATTCATTTAAAGTATTTAATAGATTCTTTGGATTAACATTAGATGTTTCAAGCGATATTAGATTCTCATTAGGATAAATAATAGAGAACTCTTTTAACCAACTATTTTTAGAATAATTATCCTTTATGTTTCCTGGACAACTAATAAAATCAACAACTGGAGAATCTAATATTATAGAATTAATAAATTCAGGATAAAGCGATGCGAACTTAATCGCAATTGAACCAGCAGAGCCATATCCAATTAAACTAAAATATAATGATAGATTATAAGTTGTGTTTAAATAGAACGCTAGTTCACCTTTATTAATTATATCTTTCATATACGCCCATCTAGATATATTTTTCATATATACAACATGATATCCATTTTCAACTAGCGCATAATCTAGTTCTTTAAATTCACCATAATAATCACACTTAAAAACCCAATCATAATTTTCATTAGGTTTATTAGGTATCAACATATTTACTTCAAGGTTTTTATAGAAGAATGATTCTTCTTTTATTTTAGTTTTCTTCATATTCATAATTAATTATGAATTGAAAAGAGTACTTTGTAAATCATAAACTTATTATTAAAATATAATATTGAAAAAAGTATAAAGGAGTATAAAAATATTTATAAAGTATAAACGAGTATAAAAATGAACAATCCATTTGAATTAACATTTGGTT
This sequence comes from uncultured Bacillota bacterium, assembly GCA_937907585.1. GTDB lineage: Bacteria > Bacillota_I > Bacilli_A > Izemoplasmatales > UBA1188 > UBA1188. Next base: position 16,386 of record CALCVH010000084.1, read on the forward strand.
TAAAACCAAGTAATTATATTTCAAGATTAAAACAAACAGAAGAGATAGAATTAAACTTTAAATCCGCTACAGGTAATAGATTACTTTTAATAACTGGTGTAAGAGGAACTGGAAAAACAGTAATGCTTTCTCATATATCTAAACAATTTGAAAATGAAAAGAATTGGATTGTAATTGAATTAATTCCTAGTTATGACATGTTAGAACAATTCGCATCCGCACTATATGATTCAAGTATAATGAATAAGATATTTAACAATAAAACATTTGATTTTTCATTTAGTGGTATTTCTTTTTCGATTAGTGGGGAAAAACCTATCACAAATGTTATATCTTTGATAGAAATATTATTAGATAGGATAAAGAAAAGTAAAAAGAATGTTTTGATTGCGGTTGATGAAGTTTCTAACAATGACTATGTAAAAACATTTACTCAAGCCTTTCAGCTTTTGATTAGAAAAGAATATCCTATTCATTTATTAATGACAGGACTATACCAAAATATTTATGAATTACAAAATGATAAGGATTTAACTTTTCTATATAGAGCGCCAAAAATAAGCCTTGAGCCACTTAATTTAGCCGCAATTACTAATTCCTACCAAGAATTATTAAATATCACTAAAGAGGATGCGTTAACCTTAGCGAAAGAAACGAAAGGATACGCATACGCTTATCAAGTATTAGGCTATTTAGTTTTTGAAAGACATAATCCAAAACTAGATGATAACCTATACGCTAAATATGATCAGTACTTGGAAGAATATGTATATGAAAAAATGTATAGTGAGCTTAGTTCAAATGATAAGTTAATACTTAAAGCATTTACAAGCGATGATATTAATAGTGTAGAGGATTTACTTTTAAGATCTAAAATGAAGAAAAATATTTTTTCTGTATATAGAGATAGATTAATAAAAAGAGGAATTATAGAATCCCCAGAATATGGGAAATTATCTTTAAAACTTCCTAGATTCTATGAGTTTTTGGAAAGGCAAATATAGAATTTTAAATCTATTCCTATTAACATACCCTATTTTTCTAGCAGGTCTAATAAATAACTAATTTGGTTTATTTGTTTTTATACTTTAAACAGAATAATAAAATTTACCTAGTTTCACATCTTTATATTTGTTATTTTCTAAGTTCTTTAAACTTTTCTTTTGATTCATTTGAATATCTAAATGAATCACAAATTTTTGATATAGTTTTTCTTTTTAAAACTAGATCATCACATTCTTTTAAATATTCATATACCGCATCTTCATGTTTAAGCGCAATAACAGATAAAAGCCACGCTTCTGACATCATAACCATATATTCTTCGTTATGAACTATGAATGGTAATATATCAGTTATTCTATTTTCTCTATATTGTTTTAAACCTAATACATAGGCCATTCTTCTTTCATATGTATATTTACTATTATAGGTAGATAAAAAGAATTCATAAAACTGTTCAAATGATATCTTTTTCATATAAGCTGACATAGAATCAGTTATGGCCCATGATTTAGCGTATTTTATATTTTTCTTTAAGAAAGATAATTGTTTATCTATATCATTTAATCTAACTAAAGATAATGCGAAATACAACAAATCTATTTCAAAATATTCTCCTATTTTGAAATCGCTAGTTTTTAATTCTTCATCATTTTTATATTTCTTTACTAAATCTCTTAATACAGGACTTTTTACACCAATCACTTTATAATCACTATTAAGTAATGATTTAGAAAAATCCGCAAATTTAGAGTCACTTATCCTATTTAATTCATCTACCAATTCTTTATATTTCATATAAAAGCCCTCTACCAAATGATACAATAATTTCAATAAATTCGGAAACATTTTTAATATTTACTTGGATATATTTTATAAGGACAATAAAGGGATGCCACAACGACATCCCTTTATGCATAATTTTAATAGCCTATGGTTTAATTATTGACTAAGCAATTCCTTCTTCTGTAACTTTCATATATTTCCAGTCAGTTAACGCTTGTCCTGAACCCCAACCTGCTGTATCGTCGATTGATACTTCAATCCATACTTCACCACCAGCTTGAGCGATTAGTGATTTCTTGATTACTAATTCGTAGCGAACAACAACTTGGCCTTCGCCATTTGTTTCTCTTGTTAATGCATATGCTTCATAACCATTATCACAATCATTATAGTTATGTGTGCATGCCCAAGATCCATTACACCATGGTCTTACGAAAGTTGATCCTGCATCATGATAAATACCAAATCCAGTTTTACCACGAACTTTGCTTGCGTTAGAGCCTTCAATTACTAGGTAATTTGCTTCAGTGGCTGTTAAATTAGTTATTTCAACGAATAAATATAGATGTGATTCATCAGTGAATGCTGATGCTTTAAGTTTATTTTTACCATCTAATGATTTAGAAGTATTTAGAATAGCGTCACTCCAATCATCATTCTTGCCATCTACAGTTATAGCGAACTTAACTTCTTCTTGACACCATAAGCATACGCCATTAGACATATCATGGAAATGATCAAATCCATTAGCTGTTACTTCTTGGTGAGACATTGTATTCTTCCACCATGGACATCTTTCTGCAAGAGTCCAAATAGTAGTTTTGCCTTCTTCATACCAAGATAATGGAGCGAAACTATCATCACAACCCATAAACCAAATGCCAAGGAATACTCTACCTAATGAGTTTACGTAATCTGTTTTATTTAATACTACTTCTAATTTTGTATCGTATAAACCATTTTCTAGCGCAACATTTTGATTTAGTTTATAAGCTTTGCTTCCATCAAGTGTAGCTTGTTTTAATTCACCATCAACATTGAATATTATATCGAATGATTTATCAGTGTTAGATGCAGTAACTGTATGAGTGAATAAATAGATATATTGATCATCGAAGAATGCCATATATTCTAATCCACGTTTTTGTCCTTCTTCGCCATAGAAGCCTTTTAATCTTGCGTTTACAACATTCTCTTTCCATTCGTTATTTTCGCCATCTAAAACGATTGAATAACCAGTAGAATATTTACCATATGATGCACCACATTTATCACATACTGCTAAAGCAGTTTCTGTCGCAGTTCCACCGCTATGTGCTTCTGATGCTAAAGTTGAACCACAACTACAGCTAGCGTAGTGGTTATCACCATCTACATGATAAACATAATTATGAACGTGATCTGCTAATTCACCATAAGGAGTTCCGCATACTTCACAAACTGCTAATGTGTCTTCTGTAGATGTACCACCCTTATGTTCTTCTTCTTCAGTATATCCACAAGCACAAGATCTAAAGTGTTTAGTTTCATCATGTTCCCATTCGCCCATAATATGTTTATGAGTGATTCCACTTCCAGTGAATGTAAATAGATTTTCTACTGAATTCCATGCATTTCTGCCATACATTACCCAGTATGCAGCATTAGATTCACTGAATGAAGCTTTAGAAGTTTCATTAACATTTGCTTCTAAACCGAATACATAATTTCCATCTGTATTAGGTGTAAATTTAGCTAAATCAACAATACCTTCTAAAACATAAGTATTTTCGCTTACTGATGTTCCTACCGCAACTGAAACAGTGCTCTTTGTAAATTTATCGCCTTCAAATCTAAATAGATATTCAGCACCAGCTGTATCTACTAATCCAAATAGATTAGGAGTAGCGCCTAGTGTTTTAATTGTAACTGCTAAATATAAGAAACCATTCTTATGATATCCCGCAACTTCAAATCCATTTCCTTCTGTTCCGTATGTCTTTAATGAAGCTGTTAAAATATCTTGATTCCAATCGCTTAAATCACCATCGACTTCGATATCATAATCGTTATGTGGAGCTTCTTCACCACATAAGATACAGATACCTCTATCTATATCCCAACTATGATCATGTAATACACCAGTCTTAGTGTATGAGAAGTTATTCGCAACACTACATGAGTTATATCCAGCGATTGCCCACATACCTAATTTAGTAGGAGAACATGCGAACGCATTGCTTTCTTCAGTTTCAAAGTTAACATCGATACCTAATTTAGCACCTTCAGCATTAACTACGCTTGGAGCGAAGCTTTGAAGTTTTTCTAATGATAATACGAATTCATAATTAGTAATATTGAATAAGTCATCAGATTCTTCTAATACTTTTAATGCTTCTACATTGTTACCAGTAAATACTGAACCAGATACTATCTGCCCAAAATGATTACCACCAACAATAATATTTAAGTTGCCGACTGCTTCTCTATGCGCAACAGAAACAAATAGATATACATATTTGCTGTCGATGAAACCAACTTGTTTGAAGAAACGATCTTCTTCGTCATATGACTGTAACATAGTTGTTTTAACTTCTTCTGGCCATTCATCTAATTTGCCATCTAAAGTAATAGCTAAATCTTCTAATTGGAAACTTTCACCACAGATAATACAATCACGATTTTCATCTAATAAATGTTCATGACCGATTTCAGTAGTTTCTTTTAATTCATAGTTCCATGAAGCATCCCAAGCATTCTTACCATATAATACCCAATATTCAGGTTGGCTATCACTAAAACTTGCTGCTGATTTTTCAAATACTGCTGATGCGAAGTTGATACGGTAGTTGCCATTTTCTTCTTGTGGGAATTCTTTAAAATCCCAAATAGATTCAACAAAATATGTATTTAAATCAGATTCTTTTGAATATGATCCATATACCGCAACTAAGTAATCACTGCCATCTTCCGCAAACCATTTATCTAAATCTTTGTTGTATTTTAAGATATATCTAGTTGCGCCATCTTTTTGGAAGATTTCAAATGAAGTTGGGCTAGCTTCTGTAGTTTTAAATGTAACAGCGAAGTAAGCTTTTCCATCTTTATGATAACCTATAACACTGAATCCTGTACCAGTATCAGCGCCAAATGTTGATAGTGCGTTTTCTAAATCGCTACTCCAATCAGTATTATCACCATCGATATTTTTATCGAAGTAACCTTCTTCAGTTTTTCCGCAGCTACATACACCATCTACATAATTATGAGTATGAGGTAATAAATCGCCATATTGAGCGCCACATACTTCACAAACTGCCTTTTCAGTTTCTGTCGCAGTTCCGCCTTTATGAGCTTCTATTTCGCCCTTTTCACCACATGCGCATTCCTTATAGTGGTTTGTTTCATCATATTTCCATTCGCCACTAAATTCATGTACATGGTCTAATTTAGCTATTGTTTCTGTTTGTTCGAATCCGCAAACACTACAAGTTCTCTTTTTTAGACCAGTTTCTGTTTCAGAAGCTTGTTTAGTAACTGTCCAGTCACCATAGCTATGAGCTTCTTTATCCTTTACCTCGTCCTTATGTTCGCAACTTGCCGCATGCCAGTGATATGTGTCATCTTTAGACCATACATCACTATATGTGTGAACGTGTTGACTATCTTGTTCACTACTTTTTGTTTTAGCGTTACAGGCAGATAGAGCGACCACACTTACTAATGCAAGTACAAAAATAAATAATAATTTTTTCACTACAATTCCTCCTTGTTTATATTAATCTTTATTAATTGGTTTAAATATAATTGAATCTTCATTAAATTCCCAACATTCATTAAAACTTGATAAGTCTTGTAATAATAAATCACTATAGTTCTCAAATTGTCCATTATCTTGATTTATTAAAATGTTATATTTATCAGCCGCAGTAGTTGATATAACTTTATAATTTGTACCAAGAACATATACGTTATGTAACGCATCTTCTTTAGCGCTTATAAACATACCAATCGCTGATGAATAATTATTGTTTACTTTAGGATTAGTTATTTTAATAACACAATTTGTAATCTTAGCGCCATCAAATATACGACTCGCAAGAAGTGAACTAGGCGAATCTTTTGTAGCGTGTGTACAAGTTAGTTTGCCTTCAACATAAACATTTTCAATTGTACCGCCACAGTTTGATGTGATTAATCCTGATTCACCGCTTGATATAGCGTTTATAAATGCGACATTCTTAACTACAGACGCTTTATTGAGTGTACCGAACAAGCCACCTTTACTCGCTGATACTTCAGCGTTATAAATAGTGTGTCCTCTACCATCAAATGTTCCAATAAAGCCATTATAGATAACTGATGTTGCGCCAGTTGTGATACCACAATATGTTTTAAACCTAGTGTTTCTCATATCGATATCATTAGCTAAAATGTAATAGCCTTCATATGACACTATACCAGCTGATTCTTTAATGATGTTTTTACCATATGTATGGATACTCGCTAATTCTTCTTTAGTAGTGATAATCTTACTACAACAGATAACATCGATTAAGTAGTTGTTTTTATTCGACTCAACTATCCATTTTTGTGGACCTAATTCATCATAACTTAATGAATTATTAGTATAGATGCTTAATTCATCATTATCTTGATCATAGATGTTAATGATCTTGTTATCGCCATCTATCATAAACGATAATGGGATATCAAATTCACTAGAACTTAAATCGATATCTAAAGCTTCCATATCAATTTTTATAATTGGCTTTGTGACTTTAATATTTAATCGATTAGACTCATAACTTACACCATCAATATCGATAGATGCGTATATCGAAGTTGTGCCAACACTCTTTCCAATAACATATCCATTATCAATAGTTGCGACATCTTCATTTGATGATTTAAATGTTACATTTTGACTAAATATATCTTGGTAACTATTATTGAGATAAACTGAACCAGATAATTTTGTCTTATTCTTGTATTCAACACCATTAATCACATCTTCACGGTTATTTATAACTAGTTCATTAGCGTCTATTGATACAATGACTGATGGTATAACATTAACGTTTATTGTTCTTGATAGAGTTAGATTGTTATCTCCATCAAATCCATAATAACTAGCGATAATATTTAGAGTTGTATTACCTTCTTTTTTAGCGATGATTCTATTGTTTTCTGCGTTTATAACTGATTCATCTTCAATTTGGTATTTGATATTAGCGTTTAATAATTCACTTCTTAAATAGACTTTAGGATTAACTATAAAATATGAATCAACAAATAGATTAATATTATTTTCATCAATCTCTAAGAATGGAACTTCATTATCATCTTTTACTTCAATATTTAGATTTGCTTTTTCGTTATTGATAGTCGCTTCTAAAGAAACTTGTCCTTCTTTTAAGCCTACAAGATGGTTATCTATAATTGTACATATTCCATCAGTAGAAAATTTGAAACTAATATCATCTAAATTAGCGTTTGTATTAATTGGAAGCTCAATAACTTCATAAGTTAATAACTCAATACTAGCTGTTTTAAATTCTAGATAATAATTATTGTTGTTAGTCTTTTCTTTCTTATTACAAGAACATAACAACATTAAGAAAATAGTAATTATAGCTATGGCGTAAATCTTTATTCTTTTCATAATACACCACCTATTTCAAGATATTAGTTACTAATGAATTAGCTAATTCACTTTCATATAACATACCATTGCTTTCAGCGTCGCTATGGAATTGAGCTTTATAGAAAGCTAATTCTTCTTCTGATAATGAAGAACTATAAATCTTTAATAGTAGATATGTATATTGAACTCTTTCAGCGGTGATATGGCTATAATATTTAGCGTATAATCCTGGAGCGCTATCTTTATATTTATTAATAGATGAAAGCGCATCGTCGAACTTTTCTAACCAACTTAATAAAGTTCTTTTTGGCCAGTACTTTTCTTGGAATGGATTATGATAAATAGAGTTAGGTCCGCTATATCCTAATACATTTGTTTGATAATTAGCTAAAACTAAGTATTCATTAAATAGTTCTCTCATAATGACGCTAGCGTCACGAGAATAGAATTCACTAAAGAACTCATCATATAAATCATTTAATTCTAAATTACAGTCCCATGAAGCTCTTGATGTGATATATTCTTTTAAGAATGACCAGCCTGTCGCTGATTGTCCTTGGTTGAATTGAGCTTGATCATATAGATAATTAGCTTTACATTCGACAAAGAATTTATAGCTATTAGTCATCGCATCAAATGAGTTATAAGGAGTTAAATAATAATGGAAATTAGTTGAATAAGTCCATACAAATATGTGTGAGCTACAGTTTGTCCACGCTTTTAAGTTTGTAGCGTATTGGTTATTCGCTGATGTCTCATCATAATAACTCTTTGTGTAATCTCCTCTTATATCAGCGAAGAATGGACAAACATTATTTCTACATCTAACTTCTTCATCTACTGGTTTATACTCATTAGTTGCTTCATCAATAACTGCTGGAGCGACATTTGTAGATAGATATGCGAAGAATAGAATCTTTAAATCTCTCTTGTATTCGCTTCCATCACCATTAAACCATTCATCAACCTTTTCAGATATCTTATTTAAGAACTTAACTACTAACGCAGCGTTAGAACCATTGTATTTTAATTTTGATTCCTGACATGTTGGACAAGTACAGAATGTGTTGCTGTCCTGAATTGAGAAAGTAACTATGTTACGTTCAAGATAAGCAATTAAATTTTGTTTTAATACTTCAAATACTTGTTCCTGCATTAAAGCTAATTCATCATTGTCACCTCTTGCGCTATAACATAATTGTGTTCCGTCAACTGAATACCATTTAGGATGAGTTTCTTTATATGTTGATGGTGGTAAATAATCAAATGTGTTATGCCAAGTATGGCCATTAATTGGAATAAATAAGCTTCCTTGGAAACGATATTTTCTCATATTAGAAGAATTCACAAATGAATAAGATCCAACACGATATTCGATATCTGGTGCGTCAATGATATCGTAATTATATAATTTTATGTTTTTGATATTTGTGTTTAAAGTGTATGTATCTGGTCCTAGATAGCGATAGTTCGCTACAAGAGTCATATATTCATACACACCATTTAGACAAGCTTGTTCGGTAAAACCATTAATTAATATAGAATTATTATATGTTTTGATAATAAAACCTTGAGATTGAATTTGGTTGTAATCTAATTTAATACCGCTATTATTAAATAATGTATTATTAGAAATAGCGAAATAGTTTTTATTTTCATCAAAATCACTATCATATGATATTTCTAATTTTAGATTAGTCGCTTCAAAGAATAGATTGATAAATTCATTAGCGAAAGATATCAAAGCTGCAGAAGCCTCATCTGGCAATAATAATTCATAATTAGATTTACCATCTTCTAAAACATAATTATTTGTTTCATCCATTTTATATTGGTGGATTGAACCAACAACCTGATCAATTTTCTTATAATTCATATATTCGCCTGTATATTCTTGGACATATCCATTTTGAACTTCATTATTTGGTTCATCTTTTTTTGTTTCTTTTTCTTTAGTTTTGTTCTTACAACCAACTATAAATAGAACTAATAAGGTAGATAGGATTATAAATAATATTCTTTTCATCTTTATATACCTCTCATTCTATAGTTACTTTATAGTAAACGAATGTTGAATTGCCTGCTTCATCCGCTACAAAATAGTTGATAGTATATGTTCCTTTTTCTATAGCTTTAAATGCTTTATTAATGATTCTATTTTCTTCTATTCTAGTCATTGGATACATATTACCGTTAGGTGTAGTAATAGAAACATAAATTTCAAAATTCTTACTATAGTTATCGAATACTTCAATTTTAGCTATATCGACATATTCATTTAATGTCGCTCTAGTAATTGGATTAATAATCTTAACTATTGGTTCTTCTTTATCTATAACGTTTATAATAAATGAATATTGTGTAGTGTTGTTGTTGGAATCAACTGCTTCATAATAAACTTGATATATACCATATTTATCTAGATTGATTTTATGAGCTAAGTTATATGGTGCACCCTTATCAAGTAGCACTCCATCAGTACTAGAGACAACTATTCCATCTGGATCTTTAACTCTAATAAATGCTTCAATATTAGGATCTAATACATCAGCGATAGTTGCTTTTTGTAGTGTATATGTGCTATTTATATCAAATTCACCAACGTCGTTATATACATAAACCTTTGGTTCAATAATATCAGCTTTTACTTTAGTAAATGGTTGACCACATAAATTGATTATTCTTAAAGCTGAATCACCTGATACATCATCAATTTCTATTTCTAATTTAATCTTGTCGCTCTTAAATCCAGTGAATTCTTCACCCTTAACAGTTTTAGTTATTAGTTGATAGTTGCTTGGATGTGGTGATACTTGTAAAGTACGGTTATTATATTCACAGATGATTGGGCTATCGCTTGAAGCGAATAAGGTATTATAATTAGTTGCGGCTAAATCATTGATATAGAATTTAACATAACCAGTAGGTTCTTTTTCATATGTAAATTTAATCTTAATATCCTCATCGCTCATATCTGTTAAATATAAGTTAATTTTAGAGAAATTAGCTTTAGTGTCTGATGCGGCTAAACGAATATTAAAATTGCTTGAAGGAAGACCATTAATAAATTCTAAATTAGTCTTTTTATTTTCTTTTAAACTGTATTCAACGTATTTGCTTTCGTGTGTGATTTCTACATTATCACTATAGAAATATTTACCCATTGTTAAAGATGATGCATAACCTGTATCAATGATTAATACATCTTTATCAACTTTGGCTATTTCACCATTATTATTAAGACGATAACTGATAGTTGCGTTTCCTTCAGTATTAGGTTTATATACACCTTTATCTAATCTAGTTTCTGTTCCACCCTGAATAACATAGATATCTAAATCTTTAGTTACTAATTCATTATTATTAAAGATATAGCCACTATAACTTGGCAAAGTATATTCACAATCTTTAATTAAGAAAGATGGAACTTTGATATCAGCCTCAATTAGAGGGGTAGATGACGATAATACATCTATTTCATATTGATAATTGTTAGTAGTTAGGAAATCACTATATTGATATGAAATAACATATTTACCAGCGTATAATGGTCTAAATTCGTGATTTTCTACGTTATAACAAATATCATTATTATCTTTTAAGTAAGCTATGATTACTTCTTTTTCAAAACCTATTGCGTTCTTATATTCAATCCTTTTAACATCTACTAAATCGAAGACATTAAAGGATAGATTCGCATCGCTCATATTATCAATTTCTATAGATTGAGCTTCTTCTTTAATCTCTATAGGAACGATTTTGTAACTGATATTACCTGCCTTATCTTTAGTTTCATATTTAATGTAATATGTAGCGATATAATCAGTCACAAATGAGTTATTTTCAATAGGTACTATTATTTCATTTTTAAGACCATAATTTAAATATACTGTCTTTTTAACTTCTTTTTCTTCATGATCATATTCATCATATGCATAGGCATCAAATAATGGATAATTGATTCCTTTTATTCCTTTAGGAAATTCACCATCCCATTTAATATCTAAAGATGGAGCTTTTAAATCTTCATAAACATTTTCTTCCATTGAAGATGTTTTATTACCCGCAATTTCTTTGATGATTAAGTTTAAAGAATCAGAGTTATAGTTGATACCTGATATAGATAAATATGCTTCACCAGTTGTAAAACCTGTCCAGAAATTACTTCCATATATTACATCTGATCTTAAATCATTTACTAAGCTTAAGAATGGTCCACCATAGATGATTCCTTCTGCGTAATCCATCGCAACAGAGAATTCTTGTTCTCCTACATATTTTGGATCATAATAATTCTGTTGAGGAGATACATATCTTGGTGCGCCAGGCATCGAATATACAGTGTATGCACCATAATAGTTATTTTGATGAATTGTATATGTTTGACCACGATATTCTACAACACGGCCTGTTGTAGGATGTGATCCAGATTCAAGTCCACAGGCATCTTGACCATTGCTGTAAGCTACAACATAGGTACTGTTTTCAGCCCAAGCTAATCCATCATCTTCTACTTTTTTCATTTCTACTGTAATAAAATTGTTTGGATCATAGATATCAGTTAATCTAATAAATATCTTCTGACAATCAGCGATACCTATTGTTCTAGGTAAAACATTCAATGTAACAATTTTATTAGATTTATTATAAGCTGTTAAATCGATTGGCTTATTATATTCAAATGTCTCATTTGGAGCGATACTAACGATTATTCCTTTTTCGTTAGGCATATATTCGTGTGTTCCATAATAAGCTTCTGATTTATCACCAACTAAAGAATATAATTCATTAGTTACACTGAAATTAACAACTTTACTTAAAGTAATACTACCTGCTTTAGCTAGATATGTTACTTCATATAGACCTGATTCATTTAGGTCTATAATTTTCTTATTTATAATCTTTCCACTTGGATATTTAACATATGATGTAGCTTCATATTCTTTGTTATTATAAGAAAGTTTTATCTTAGGAATATCTAGCTTCTCATTGATTGTATACTTTGTCGCAATTAATATTTCTTCGTTGCTATAAGCATTAACAGTAATGTTCAAATTGCTTGTTAAGCTTAACATAACAACGAGTATTATTAACACAATAGGAAATAAATATTTTAGTTTTCGCATTTTTACCTCCTTATTCTTTGACTCCACCAAGGGTGATATTACCCATAATTCTCTTTCTAAATGAAATAAATATAATTAGGATTGGAATTAGTAATATTACGCAACCAGCTGTTCTTGCTGGGACGTTATTTAATTCATTAATAGTAGTTCTGCTTAGTTCAAATACACCATATGCTAATGTTGGATGTGATGGTAAATATAATAGTGGCGTTTGATAATCATTCCATAAAGTGATGAAATTCATTAATAATATGGTTGTAAAAATTGGTCTAATCATTGGGAATATAGCTCTAGTTAATAGCTTTAATTCAGATGCACCATCCATATATGCTGCTTCCGCAAAATCTTTTGGTATAACTTCATATGAAGCACAGAATACTAAAAAGTACATACCGAGGAAGTGAAATTTTTGAATCCAGTTTCCAATTATTGAATCATATAGACCAAGAGTTCTTAATAAAGATATTTCTGATGGAGCTGAACCAATGATTGGAAGAATCATTGTTACTATTACGATTCCTTTGATTAAAGCGTTAAATTTGAATTTAAATCTTGTTACAGCGTAAGCTACCATACATGGAACAAATGTCATGATGAAGGCTCCGCCTACAGCGTATAACAATGTATTAACAATCATATTTTCTATGAAAATGGTTTTAAGTGATCCATTTATATTTACTTGTACATAGAAATTTCTAAATATTGTTCCAAAGTTTTTAAATGTTGGATGTTTAGCTAGTCCTAAAACATTATCATTAAATTCTCCAACATCTTTTAGTGATGTTATTATTCCCCAGGCAACTAAATAGCCTAAGAATATAACATATAACATCAAGATGAAGAATATAATAATAAAGGTTGGACTAGTAGTCTTAAATTTTCTCTTTAGTTTTCTACTAAAGTTAACTTTTTGATTCATCACCTAGCCCTCCTTCTTAATATGTACTAGGGCCAAATTTATTTAAGCCCCATTTGAAAAGATAAGTGATAGGCACAACAATTATGGTTAAAATGATACCTAATGTTGCGAGATATGGATATCTATCTATACCAGCTAGTAATGTTTCACGATATAGATAATATCCGATTGTCATATTTGCATATTCAGCACTAGTGCCATAGAATGAGAATAAGCACATCTGGTTAGTAAATATAGATGCTACACCAACGATTAAGAATGTCGTAATAGTTGGCCAAACCATAGGAACTATTATATGAACAAATTCTTTCATAGGTGTACATCCATCTATCGCTGCCGCATCAAGAATTGAATCAGATATTCCTTCCATCGCACCAGATATTAATAATGTTTGTGTACCAAAACTTAAGAGAATATTAAATATCAAAATAGTAATAAATGATGTTTTACTATTGGATAATAAACCGCTTATGGTTGATCCAAAATTATGAGCGAATTCAGGAACAGCCCTTTCCGTAAAATACATATATATTAATGCTAAGATTAAGCTTGAAATAATATTTGGTAAGAATAATACAATTTTAAATAAGGTATGGAATGTTCTTTTCTTGAAGATGTAATATGAAAATAGTGTTGAAAGTGCCATACAAAGAAAGGTTACACCATATAGAATTAGTGAATTTTTTAACGCAACCTTAAAGATTGGTTGGTTAGACCAATCATTAAATATTTGTTTAAAATTGTTGATTCCATTAAATACATATTGTCCTGTTTGAGCGTCATATTTTTTAAACGCTAATAGAATAGAGTTAAAGTTGACGCCAATATAGAAAACACAAAATTGTATTATTGGTAAAGCGATGAGAAAGATATAAAAATTTAATTCTCTTGTTCGCTTTATTGTTTTCCATTTCTGTTGCATATTAACACTTCCTTACGTTAATATATTACTAATTAATTATTAAAATATTTATCTCTCCAAGTTTTTTCACTTATTGCATTTCCCATAAATACATCATCTTTATTTACTTTGTTTTTAAGATGAGTATAGATATTTTCTAATGATCCATTAACAGTTGAAACCCATTCATCAACTGTTAATGATGTTTGGTTCTGCATAAAGAATAAGCTATTTGAGTTAGGGTATATAATTTCTGAATTATTTTTAAGTTCCCATACTGATTGAGCGAATTTAGACATCTTATTAAATGATTCAGTAGAGATATCATATTTAATGCCTTTAGCGATACCAGTAGTTTCAGTAAATAATTCTAATATTTCATCTGAATAACAATATAATAAGAAATCTTTAGCTAAATCGATTTTATATGTTGGGATATCTTTATTGATACCCGCATAAGCGTTGATGTAATCCATTATTACAGAGTTAGATCCTTCTCCTTCTTCAACTCTTCCATCAACCTTTCTAGGTAGAGGCATGAATCCAAAGTTACGGTTTTTAGCGACATCGCCATATTTATTTACCATTCTATCGATTGCGCCACTAACTTTAGCTTCATTTTCCCACCATGTACCATCAATTAAGAAAGCGATTGGTTCATTTTTTAATGAACTTTCTAAGAATAATTCTTGAGCGTCAGTATGTGATAAAGTTAGGTTACCTGTACTAAATGGATGATAATATGAACTATTAGATAGTACTCTTGAGAAGAAATCAATTGCGTAATATCTACCTGTTTGTTGTTTTAATAGGTAACCAGTTTCTGGTGTGATTTTCACATTGCTTGTAACTGGTTTTCCATTCTCAATTTTAGTAACGATTTCAGTTGTTTTATCTTTGCTATCAAAACTATAATTTAACATTACATCATCTTTACCTTCATAGTTTTGATATAAAGCATTTAAGATATATTGAGTGTAATCAGAAGCGTATTGACCAGTCCATACAAATGGAGTAACACCTCTTTGAACCATATAGTCGCATAACTTAAAGAATTCTTCATATGATGAAGGAAGTCCATCATCATATGTGTTATATACTCCATCTGGACCACATGATTTTTCTTCACCTTTTACAATGAATCCATCGTTTCCGTTATCTATTTCTTTAGCGAAATATAATCCTTTCTGTTCAAACAAATCAACATTATACATTAATCCTTGATATACACTATAGTGAGGAATAGCGTAATAAACACCATTCTTTTGTAAGAAAGCTTTTTGAGTATCATATAATTTATCCTCAATAGTTCTACTTTCACCATTACAAGTAGATTTCACAACATCTGTGATATCTAATAATAAATTATTTGCGACCCAATCGTTATATCTAATATATTCATTAAATATTACTTCATTGGTACTACCAGCGAAAGTATCAATCATATTGAATCCATTATCTTTATGAGGAATGACTACTATTTGGACACCTTTCTTTCCTTCTTCATAGATATCATCTTTATGCATTTCCTCATAACGACTTTTTACTTTATATAACCAATCAGTACCAATACCACCATTGAAGTTTGATACATATAGTTGTGTTTTATCTTTTTGAATTTGTTCTCCGCCTGGTATTAGATTTGAATCCCTATTACAAGCGGATAATAAAATGACTGCTAAAAAGGTAATTAAAACAAATAAGTATTTTTTCATTTTTAACATCCTCCTTTTATTTTCTTTAAATAGATTGGAGCGAAACAGCCTCCTTGAACAGGTCTATTGATAAAGGCCTTATGCTCCTCATAGTAAATTGGTTTGCCTTCTATACAATCATAAAAATCACTAAATGGGATTCTTATGATTGATGAACAAATATATTTATTAATTCTTTTATATATTTCTTTACTGAATTCAGAATTACCATATATCGCAGATATCCATATCTGCCAGTCAGTTTTTGAATAGCTATTTCTTCCATCTAATGGAATTCCATATTCCAACATTTCATTTATATATACTTCTTTTTCATTATTTGATAGTTCACTATTAAATAGATTAGTTTCACACATTAAATCAGCTAGTAAATTGTATTTTAAACTAAATAGATTTGAATCTTTATTTAATGGTAAAATACCATTTTTAACTTCTTTTAATAATAGATCTCTTCTTCTATTAGCTTCACCTATATAAGAGTTACCGTCTTTATTTAAAGCGTTTAATAGTTTTCCATAAGCTTTAATACCTACAATAGCTTTTATCGCTAGATTGATATTACCTTTAGTATGACCCGCAAAATCATCAGTACATAATTGTGATTCAGGTAATATATCTTTACTAATTAAGTAATTAGCCCATGTATTCAGTAAATCTATATTCTTACTGATATAATCAATGTTATTTGTTTCTTTAAATAGTAAATATGAAACAATTAACATATTACTGCTTTCTTCTACAGGCATCTGTTTATCATAATTATAGATATTCATTCCTTTAGGATACTCAAAGTATCTAGGAAGTACTCCATAATCATCTTTTCTAAATGTAATAGATTTTTGATATTTAGAATCTTTATTATATATAGCGTAGAACTGTCCTAGACAGTATGGGTATACCCCTGCGTCATGTGGCGCAAATGGGAATTCCCATACAGACATTCTTGAAAAATCAAATATAGGTGTCAACATTCCTTCAATTAGTTTAGGATTATATATTAAGAATAGAGGCATTACTGGATATGTTACATCGACTGTTGCGATACAGCCATCTGAACCATTTTCTTTTGATAAGAATAATATTCTACCATCTCTAGTTCTAACTAATTTATGAGCTGCGATAGACTGCATATAACTTGATTTGATGATATTTACATAATCAGGTCCAAACTCTATCGCATCTTCTATAACCTTATTAGAAAATAAAGTACAGTGATTCTTTATTTCTTCATATCTATTAAATGTATCAATTAGACAACTAAACATACTATTTTTAGTCACATCAAAATAGTATCCATTTAGAATCTCGCCATAATAATAGATTGAACAAACATCATCTACTCCAAATAGAATTTTTCCATTTATTTCTTTATCTATACCCTTATGTATATTCATTCCTTTAATAGCGTAATCATTATCTAATAGATCACATATATCTGACATTAGATAATAATAGCCACTTTGTGGATATACATAATCAGCACTATTAACTAATAGTTGTTGTTTCTCTAATCCAAAATAAACTATTTCTTTATTATCTACTTTGATTATGTCTTTTCGTATATAATCAACTGTAGAATACGCTATTTCATTACCTAAACATAGACTCAACTTTATTTCATCTATTTTTCTTTTAGGTTTAATATTATATTCAAAGAAACAACAAGGATTAGATAATAATAAAATATCATCAAGTGGTAATGGAGATGTAAAACTAACAGTTAATTCTAAATCATCATTTTGAAAAACAAAATGTGTGCTCATTAAATCAACACATAAATCTATCTGTTTAATCTCTTCTATATTATTATCGCTACCTAAAAAACGATATTTCTTGTTTTCGTATTCAATGTATCCTAAAAAATTCTTTATATCTCCTGCCCAGTGAATCACTTTATCTTTATTTAAATAATCACCAGATAGCCAAAAAGAAAAATTTGGATCTTTTACGAAAAGTGGATAAGCGGTCATCAATCTATTCATATGTGCTCTCTTTTCATTTTTTACAAAAATTATATATAAAATATTTAATGCGATTTCATAATTATAATATTTCATATTAAAAGAAATGTAAATATTTTGGACATTGTATGTTTTTTACATTTTTTTAAACATTGCTTCCAAATTTTATGTAAGCTAAATTTTGTTGATATTTAGGGATTTTTTGATATAATAAAAATAGATAGGAAGTCATTTTATGAATAGTCTTACAAAAAATACAACAAATACAAATCCAGTATACAAAATATCAAATAAAGAAAATAAAGACAAAATTTTAAAAACTTGTCATGCTTTATCATCGAAAGAAAGAATATTAATTCTTGAGTTAATTCAAGAAAAACCTATGACTATTAAAGAATTAAGTCTAGCTTTAAATATGCCTATTTCTTCTGTTACATTACATACAAATATTCTTCAAGAAGCTAACCTTATTTCAATAGAATATAAACCTAATAAAAAAGGTAATATAAAACTTTGTAGTAGAGCAATTAACTCATTTGAAGTAATATTTGAAAATATCGATAACAACAATAACTTAAGAGAATTAGTATATGAGATGCCTATAGGTAATTTTTCTAATGTCGATATTGAGCCACCTTGTGGACTAGCTGGCATAAAGAGTGGACTAGGAAACTATGATCATGTATCTTCTTTTTATCTTCCAGAGAAAAAAGACGCTGAATTACTCTGGTTTTCAAGCGGTCACATAACATATCTATTTCCTAATCAATTAAATGAAAGTAATGTAATAGAATCACTAGAATTCAGCTTAGAAATATGTAGTGAAACATATTATTCAAGAAATGATTGGCCATCAGATATCACATTCTATATAAATGGAATAGAATTATTAACCTGGACTTCACCAGGTGATTTCGGTGGAAGACGAGGAAAATATTCTCCAGAATATTGGTTTATAAACAGCACTCAATATGGTATTTTAAAAACCATAAAGATCAATTTAAATGGTATATATCTAGATGATATATTAGTTAATGAAAAGATTAATTTAAACACTTTAGAAATACAAAAATATCCATATATTGAATTTAAAATAGGCGTTAAAGAAAACGCCATTCATAGAGGTGGAATAAACCTATTTGGTAAAAACTTTGGTGATTACCCTCAAGCTATCGTTATGAAAATATACACACAGAATATAAAAGGATCATATAAAGAATAAAGGCACATTTTGTGCTTTTTCTTTTCTCGATGATTGCGCTTTTTTAATATTTTGTACTTTTGAAGATTGCGCTTTTTTAATATTTAGGTGTTTTTATGATTGCGCTTTTTTAATATTTTTACATATTCCAGCATATATGACATTTTGTTTATAATAGTTAAATAATAGATATCAAAAAAACTATTTTAGTTTCTTAAAGTCTTCTTCTTTACTTAAAATTTCTCTTATCTCATTTAATTTATTCTCTAATAGCTTTTTATCTATTAATTTAGTGCTATATTCTGCAACTGCAGTAGGTGACATGCTTCTAGATAGTGCATATTCGACTACTGTATCATCTTTAGATGTACATAATATAATACCTACACTAGGATTCTCATTAGCTTTCTTTTCTTGTCTATCTAGCGCTTCTAAATAAAAATTCATTTTTGAAACATATTCAGGTTCAAATTTATCTATTTTAAGCTCAAATGCAACCAAGCACGAATAAGTTCTATTATAAAATAATAAATCTATATAAAAATCACGATTGCCTACCTGCACTCTATATTCTTCACCAACGAATGTAAAGTCATTTCCTATTTCTAAAATAAAATCTTTTAAATTAGACACAATTGATTTCCTTAAGTCTTTTTCAGAATAATTATTAGGTAAGTCTAAAAATTCTAATGAATATTGATCTAATATTCTAGTATTAGGATAATCATCTTCTCCAACAAGTGCAGTTGTACTTTCTAGTTCATTACCTGCAGATAATATA
>CALCVH010000085.1 GCA_937907585.1 uncultured Bacillota bacterium
AATGATTTTATAAAACCTCTAAATAGTCCAATTAATACAAGTATTAACAAACCAACTAAATAAATGATGCTTAAAGTATCAAATGTCATATTACTTAACGAAGAATACTCTTCCCTCTTTCAATTCTTTTTTTGGATATTTAGTATCATTTGCGTATCCAAGCGCAACATGTCCTACGCCTTCATAATTATCTAAATCTAGATCGACTGAATTTAGTATTTCTTTAAATTCAGGATCTTCTAGTTCTTCTTTAGCTCTATGAATCCAAATAGACGCTAAGCCTTGATTAGTCGCTTCCAACATCATATTTTCAATCATAATTGAGCCGTCGTATTTAGCTGTAGTGGCTTTTTCTACAGCTACTAGTAAAATAACTGGAGCTTTATAGAAAGGGTCAATATCTACACCTAATATTTTAGCGTTAAAATTAGATATTTTATCTCTTACTATTTTGTTAGTTACTGCGATAACGATTCCTGTTTGTCTGTTTTTAGCGCTTGGAGCGTTTAATCCAGCGTTAATAACTTCCATTAATTTTTCATTTTCGATAGTTTTATTTGGATCAAAGTTCCTACAAGATCTTCTATTTTTTATAGCGTCTAACATTATTTGTTTTCTCCTTCAGCTTTTCTATGAATACCTTTATCATATATTTCTGGGAATTGTTCTTTATTGATATATTTATCTAGCTGACTATTAAAATATAAGAATTCTCCCATCAACATAAACGGTAATATTAATATAATTAAAACCATATATATTAAGTATTTAAGCAAGAATAGATTTACATATTCTAGAAATAGCGGTAATGCGATAACTAGTGTCGCTAAAGCTGTTTTTGGGAATGTTTTTATGTAGAGTATAAAACCATTTTTATATTCTTGTCCAACTCTTAAAGTATATATTTGAGTTTGAATTATTGAATATAATAATGGTGGTAAGAATACACTTAAAGACATTCCAAGTGGTAAAGCTTTTAATAACTGTTGTTCGATAGATGAAAGCAGTACAACTCTTCCTAAAAAGTTAAATAAACCCATAAAGAAGAAATAAACTATATAGTGTTTAGCGTTGAGTTTAATTCCATCAAAGAAATCTTGTCCAAAGAATAGGCCTTCTCCCCACACTATCTGTCTAATAACTCTTAAAGCACCAGCTAAGCCTACACCAAAAACAATAAAACAGATAATCTCTAACGCATAATAACCAATTAGTGTGAAACTATAATATGCGGTAGCGTCTTCTTCGCTCATAGCGCCACTTGTTATTGCTTCACTTAGATTAAATAACATCGAATCTTTAACAAGACCTAGAATGATAAATGGTAAAGCGAATAATAGTAGTAGTAAACCTAGTTTTATAAATGAACCAAATCTAATTTTTAAACAATCGAAAAAGACTTCTTTTCTATTAGAAGGTAGGTTTTCTTCTTGGAAATCATTTGCGGCTTTTTTGTTTCTAAAGAATAGGCTCATATCCTAGTAACATCCTTAATACTTTTATTCCACCATCATATTGAGAATTATTTATTTTTCCCATATGAAGTGATTTTTTATTAATAAATAGATAATAATTTTCTTTTTCGTCAGTTTCGTTTGTATATTTAATTAGTCCATCATCTGTATCATCTTTATCAAATATTTTAATACCGTATGCATTATCATCGATTGTGTAATATTCAAGTCCAGGCATAATGCTTTCAAGATATTCTTTATGTAATACTTGATATCCATAAGCTGCGCTTCCTTTAGCTACGAAGCTTTCAGGAAGAATCACAATATCATTATCTACACCAATACCTTGATATTTTATATCAACATATGGAGCAGTCCTATCTTCAAAATTAACTCTTATATGTTTTAAATATTCTGGTCTATTATTTTCTAGAGCTTCAGTAAACTCAGCTAATTCTATATCATATGTCATTATCCAAATAGTAACTACTTCTTTTGGTTTATCTCTAGTAACTAATGTTACTGCATATGTCCACAAGAATATCGCAATAAGCGCATAAAACAAATAGATGTACCAATGAGTAGCAAGATGAGTTTGAAATGATTCTTTTTTCGTACTAGTCATTTTGAATCACCTCATATCCAACAATATAGTTATTTGATACATTTAATCTAACTGTATCACCTTTATTAAATGGAACATTACCAAATAGTTCATCATAATATACTTTATGAGTAACTCTGTCTTTCATTATCATTATCTCATAACATCTATCAGAATTAGCTAAGGTAAGTGGTTTATTAATAGATTCTACTGTTCCATCTAATTCTATTTTTTCACCATCAAGTATATTAGTTATAGTCATTATTTTCTTTCTTGGTGAAAAGATTCCAGTAAATAATAAATATAAAGATATCCAACCACATATAACATAGATAGTGCTTAATATAAACTGCATCAATCCTCTATTTTCTTCTTTAGATACAAAAAGTAAGCTAACATTAAGAAGTGTTGCGCTAACCATTAAGGTAATAACTATAATAGTTGATCTTTTCTTTTTCTTTTTTAAATCTAAAATAAAATTATTCGAGTACAAGTTGTTCATAATCGACTATACCTTTTAGTTCTTCTACTACTGGATTTTTAGAATTATATACATCGAGTGGTTTACCACTAATCTCTACTTTTCCATCATTGATAACGATAATATTATCAGCGATTGACATCGCTTCACTAAAATCATGGGTAACGTAAATAGCTGTTGCGGAATAATCTTTTACAGCTTTTCTTATCATCATTCTAGCTTCATATCTTTTTGGTAAATCAAAATTTGATAATGGTTCATCAAATAGATATAGTTGTGGCTTTTTAATCATCGCTCTAGCGAGCGCTACTTTTTGTTGTTGACCACCTGATAAATGTTTTGGTTTTCTTGTTAAACAGTGAGCTATTCCTAAATATGATGCGACTTCATTAACTCTTTCAATTATTTCAGCTCTTGGAGCTTGAGCTAAAGATAATGGAAACGCAATATTATCAAATATAGTCATATTAGGATATAGAGCGTAGTTTTGAGATACTAACGCTATATTTCTATCTTTAATTGATATTTCTGAAATATCCTTATTATCGAAGAATATTTCCCCATCATAATCTATAAGTCCCGCAATCGCTCTTAAAAGCGTAGTTTTCCCACAGCCACTATATCCTACAATAACATTAAAAGAATCTGGTTCCATAACGCAGTTAAAATTCTCTAAAGCAGTAACTTCAGATTTCTTTTTATTAACATATGTGACTTTTAAATTTTGAATTGTTATTTTTGGCATAATTATCACCTTTTTTACGATTTTAACACAAAACAATATAGATTATTTATTTTTAATAAAAATATCATTATTTAGATAGTTTATGTTTTAAATATTTATTTTTATTATTTACAAATATTTGTTCAGTATATTCACCAACATTTGTCTTTTCTAAAGCTTCTATTGTTGGGATGATTCTCGCATCAGCGACATCGCATAAATGAACGATTAAAGCTTCTAATATTTGAGGGTTTCTTGGAGAACCAAATTCTGCTTCATCATGGTGAGCTATAACTATATGGTTAAGAAGTAACGCTTCTTCAGTATCAGCGTAACCTAACTTTGATGCGGTATTATATATTTCATTTGAAATCATAGAGATATGACCTAATAGTTTTCCTTCATTAGTATATTCAGGCGCATCTTTTTTGATCTCTTTAACCTTCATCATATCATGTAATATTATTCCAGATACAACTAGATCCTTATTGATATTTTCATATACATCTACATAGGTTAATCCCATCCTAAGCATATTATATGTATGATAAACTAAACCATGTTTATATGCGTGATGGAATTTAGATGCGGCTGGATAATTAAGAAAATCATCTTTATATTTATTATATATTTCTAAAGTAATATTCTTTAGTATCTCATTATTGATTTCATCTATATTCTTTTCAATGAATTCTTGATATTTTATATAATCGATCATTTTATTACCTAATATATTATTTATAATATTTTCAATTTCAAATTCACTTAATCCTAGATCATCAATACATTCTATCGATTCAGCTAATATATGATATCTATCTTTATAGATAGTACCAATTCCAGTAACTTTATAGTATTTATTCTTTTCTATATTGATACTTTTATTCACTCTAACAATGACGTATTCATTGTTTTTAATCATCATATTAACTGGATAAGTATCAGATAAAGAACTAGAACTATTTACCATATATCCATAAAACGTATATCTTTTATTTATCTCTATATTCATAGATTCTTCTCCTTAATAGCGACCATAGTTCCAATTCCAGATAAAGTATCATTAGAACTGATTAAAAGACTAGATAATTTAACTTCATAATTATCATAATTAAAATATTCTGATTCTTTATTATTTTTGAATATGATTCTAATATCCTCTTTATCGCTATATAAATCAAAAATAATTGTATCAAGTCCAGTAAAAGTTATTTTAGTATTTTTAGATATTAATGTAGGAGTATCTAGTTTAAATACATCGTGATTCTTTCTAAATCTGATTAATTCTCTTACAAAATCAATATCTTTTTTATTTGAATCAATCATATTCCAATCTATTACATTTACTCTATCAGGAAGATTATATGAATTTTCTTCATTATATTTAGTTCTATAGAATTCCATTCCAGAATGAATAAATGGAATTCCTATAGATAAAATTGTCATAGATAATGATAATAAACATCTACTCTTGATTTCATCAATATCCATATTTGGTTCTGTATATGATATATAATCAAATATGGTTTTACCATCGTGACACTCAACATAGTTTATTGATTGATGAGCGTATTTAAATAAAAATTTATTTATACATGAACCTAGAATACAGTTTTCAACTAAGTTCATATCATAATTTTTACCTAAAGCATAAGCTTTTATACCTTCACGGAATCTATCATTAAAGAAGCCTATATCCGATATTACGCATTTATTAAACATGTGAGCTAGAGTGTCATCTCTATTTGATTGAGTCATCTTCCAGCCTTCACCATATATTAATATATTAGGATTTGATTCATGGATATCTAAAGTGATATCGTTCATAGTTTCAAAATCTATTAATCCCATCAAATCAAATCTAAATCCATCTAATGAATATTCATTTAACCAGTAGTTTACTGAATCAACAATGAATTTTCTAACCATTGATTTAGTTGAGTTAACATCGTTACCACATCCAGAAAAACAAGTTCTAATGCCTTCTCTATTATATACATACATATAACCAGGGCACATTACTTCAAATGGATATTTTAGCGCGTCATATACGTGGTTATATACAACATCCATAACGACTTTAATTCCATATGAATGTATTTTATCTATCATTCTTTTAAGTTCATTAATTCTAGCGTATGGGTCGTTGGGTTTAGTTGTATACATTCCTGATGGAACATTATATAGAACTGGATTATATCCCCAGTTATATTCACTAAATCTATTATTTTCATCTACACCGCCATATAAAAACATAGGCATAATCTCTATATGTGTAACACCTAATTTCTTTAGGTATTTTATTCCAGCGTCATTATTTCCAGCGGTTTTAAATTCTTTAGTAAAATAATCGTATGTAGATCTAGTTTTATCATTTTTAAATAGACTAGTAAAATCTCTTATTGATGTTTCATAGATAACCACATTATTATCATTTCTAAAATGATATTTTTTCATTTTATAGAATTTGTTTTTATCTACGATATAGGCATATTCGCCATTAGCGTTCGCGCTAATTGCGTATGGGTCTACCGCAATTAAAGATTCACCATTAACATTGATATGGTATCTATATTTATATCCTTCTATATCCTTATCAACTATTACTCTATAGATTCCTTGTCTTCTATATGTCGCAATAATCATTTCAGTATCGCCTTTAGGAGATACTAATTCTAATTTAACTTCTTTAGCGGTAGGAGACCATATTTTAAATTTTGTAGATTCTTTAGAATATGTGTAACCTAAATCATTTTTCTTATAGTGGTAGATAGAATCAAATAGTGGGGTTCTTACAATTTTTCCCATTCTCAAATATGATTTATCACCATTTGATGAAACCACATAATATGGTTCTTCTAATTTTAAATATGCATCAAAATTGGCGACAATCTTCTCTTCATCACCAATAGAAAAATGTTCAAATATTATTAAATCTATTACTTCACCATTTCCAGTTAATTTGTAAGTTTCTTTTGGATCATATAAATTCTTAGGAACAATAATCGAAATCTTTTCGTAACTTTCAAGGTATGAATAAAAACTACTATTCATTCTTTCCTTCTTTCAAATATTTAATAAGTGCGGTTTTAGTATTTTTAACACCATAGAATAAAACTGCGTCTATTGCTTTATCGACATATTCTTTAATGATTGGGGAATCATCTAAAGAGAACGCCTTTTTAATATCAAGTCCATTTATTGCGAGTTCTTTTTCACTCTTTATTGGAAGTGTATTATATAGAAGCATAATATCTTCTTTTTTATAATAACACTGTCCTAATATAGTAAGAACTTTTAAAGCGACTCCTAGAGCTTCTTCATTTAATTCTAATAAATCTCTACTTTCAATGTTTTTCTTAATTAATTTTTTTGCGTATCTTAAAACTTCATCAATGAATTTAAGTTCTTTTCTAGACATGATAAATTCACTGCTTATAGGTTCTTTTTTGATGAATGAAGCTAAAGCGAATAAATCGATGATATTGATGTCCATATAATTAGCGTTTAGAATTTCTAAAGCTTTTAATGTATCAGGCATACCTCTTAAGATGCCTGATTCGATCATTAGCTTAAGATTATCTTTAAAATATGGTTCTAGTAACATCTTAGATAATTCATCTCTAATTCTTTCTTTAGAAACATACTGCATAGAATGAGCGTTTCTCTTTATCGCATTATATGTTTTCTTTTCTATCACGAAATTTAATCTAGATGCGAACCTGAACGCTCTTAACATTCTTAACGCATCTTCATTGAATCTTCTATATGGATTACCTACGCATCTAATTATATTGTTTTTGACGTCTTGAACACCGCCAACATAATCGATAATCGTCATATTTTTATCCATACATATTGCGTTACAAGTGAAATCTCTTCTTTTCACATCGCTTTTTAATGATTTCGCAACTTTGGTTTTAGGATGTCTATGATCACTATAATGCATATCAGTACGATAGGTGGTTACTTCATACTGGAAACCATCTATTCTAACTGTGACAGTTTTGAATTTAGCACTCTGATAAAAGTTATCATCAAATAAATCCCTAACTGTTTCTGGCAAGCAATTAGTAGTGATATCAATATCCTTTCCTTTCTTGTTTAAAAGGTGGTCTCGTACATAACCGCCTACAATATATCCTTCATATCCATTGACGCTAAATTGATTAAGAATCTTAAGTGCGCCTTCTAACATTAAATCTTCCATAATTTTATTATATCATTACAAAGGCTTTTTTATGTATAAAAAAGATGATATAATGAAAACATGAAATCAATAAAGAACGAAACCCAAAACGAGATAGTAATTGAAAAGAGTAGATTTATAACCTATCTTTTTAATGTCTATACAATTGATGAAGTAAAAGAAAAGCTTTTAATGCTTAAGAAAAAATATCAGGATGCGACACATATAGTCTACGCTTTTATTATTGATTCAGATTCAAGAAGTAACGATAATGGCGAACCAAAAGGAACAGCAGGAATACCAACTTTAGAAGTTTTAAGAAAAGAGAATATGACCAACATTCTAGCCGCAACTATCAGGTATTTTGGCGGTATCAAATTAGGCGCATCAGGGCTTGTGAGAGCCTACACTAAAGGTGTTAGTGAAGCAATGAAATTAGCTACTATAACTTATGAAACTAAGGTATCGTATATTACACTAAAGATTTCATATAGAGACGCTGCGTATTTAGATAAAAACTTAAATTTAGTTAAAGAAGTAAATAAAATATATGATACTTCTGTTTTATATGAAATAAAATTATTATCAGATAATTTAGATTCCTTTAAAGAACTATTTATCAATCTAAAAGATCCTTATGAATATAATTATATTAAAGAGGAGGTAGCGTTTATATGAAGAAGCTACTTGTTCTTTTTATTTTTTTATTTCTTATTGTATTATCATCATGCGCTAATAAGCTAAATCCTTATACAAAAACATTTTTTGTTTTTTCTACTGAAGTGAATATCACTATTTATGATAAGGATAAAAAACATGCGGAAGAATCTTTGAAATACGCCAATGAAATCTTATCAATCTATAACAAGTTATGCGATAGATATACTGATTATTCTAATACATTAGGTGTTTATTATTTAAATAAAAACGCTGGTGAAACTATAAAAATAGATCCTAGATTATATGATTTATTAAAATATTCAGTAGCGAATAGTCAGAATATCTTAAATAGTGATAATAAACCTGTATTTAGTATAGGAATTGGCAAAGTATCAGATATATATCATGATTTATTTGAAAATCATAATAAAGAAACAATCGAACATATAGATATTAATACTGATATAAATACAACTACTGATTCATCTTTAATAGAGTTTCTAGATGATAATTACGTTAAAATACCAAATGGTATGTCAGTTGATTTAGGTGGTGTAGCGAAAGGGTACGCTATTAATATTTTAAAAGAATATTATAATCAAAATGATATTAAATATGTGATGGATGCGGGTAATTCATCAATCGTTACAAACTATGGAAACCCATCAAGAAAAAATAGCGTATATAAAATTGGCTTAAGAAATCCTGAACTAAATAAAAATGATTCAGTATTTGGAATTCTTGATTTAGATTTAAATGTAGTAGCATCTACTACTGCATATTATCAAAAATATTTTATTATGGATAATACAATTTATTCTAGTATTTTAGATCCATACACATATAAACCAGTAGATACTGATATCTTATCTATAACAGTTTTATCTTTTAACGCATCAATTGGAGATATATTATCCACATCTTTATATATGATTGGATATGATGAAGCAATCAAATATGATATAGAAAATGACGATATATCTCTTATCATATATAAAAATGATGGGTCTATATATGTATCAGAAACACTCTTAAGCAATAATAAATTTCAATATAAATAGAAATTTTTTTAACAATATTCGATTTTGTATTTCATAAATATTTGTGATTTGTTATAATAACTTTGATTTAGATAAAAATTGGGGGATGGATATATGAAACTAAAGATTAAAAACAAATGGATTTCATTCGGTGGTTCTTCTTATATTACAGATATGGAGGACAATAAAGTTTTTGAAGTAAAAGGAAAAGTATTCACTTTTACTAAAAAGAAATTTTTCTATGATTTAGATGGCAATCTATTATTCATTATCAGAAACAAATTTTGGAGACTCTTTACTAGAAGAGCGTTTGTAATGGATAAAGATCAAAACATCATCTGTAGAATCAGCAAGAAATGGCTATCACTCAGAAGCAAGTTCACAGTTGATATGTACAAAGATGAACTAGTAATTGATGGAAATATTCTTGATTTCAACTTCAGTATTACTAAAAATGGTAAAGAAATCGGACATTTATCAAGAAAGATTTCATTAAGAGATTCATTTGAGTTAGATATATGGGATGATTCAGATGCATCATTCTTATGTGCACTTGTAATCGCAATGGACTGCATATTAGATAGAAGAAACGAAGAAGATTCTAGCGTATCATTCTCATCTAGCAGCAATTAACCGTTCTTAGATATTTTATAAAAAGAGGCAGATTCTGTCTCTTTTTTGATGCTCATAAATGTTATTAATTATTTGAATAGCAATGTTGAAAAAGATGATAAGGCCAGTCAAAAATTACTTTTATTAAATTAGTTATTCTGATTGCCTTTTGTTTATTAGCGTTACAATTAGATAATAATCTTTCAAAGAGAGATGATTGAATTTGTCTTTTAAGTTCTCTAACACTCCATTAAGCATTAACGCATTCCTTTTCATAAAACGCTCATCTATCTTTATCATTAATCGCCAATAGTTCACAATAATGTGTCCATGTCAATTGTCCAGTCAGTGATTGGACACTTTGATTTTTTATAATTAATTAACTGCTCCAAATGTTACTATAGCATATATATCATTCAAGTAATGGATTCTAGCAATTCTATAATGATAGTCTATTATAAACAATTTTGTTTTAATATGGTTATTTTATTTCTTTATCTATTAATCCTAATGATTCATTTTTCAATACTATTTTCTTGTTGTTTATTAAAGAATCTATAATCATCTTCTTTTCATCATTACTAAATTCTCTAATATCAACTAATGATAAATTATTAATTTCATTACTTATATTTATAGGATTATTAGATAACATTTCAAATGCGCAAAGAGATTGAACGTATCTTCTTAAATTCATTTTATCTATAGATAATCTTGAATCATAACTACAATTTTCACATGTATTATTATTTACAGTTTTATATGGACAGTGCGCAAAATTCATAAGCGTATTATATCCAATCTTATATGCGTAAACATTATTTAATTCATTATATATTTCTCTATTAGTTTCTATAGATAAAACAATGTTTTCTACGTCGAATTCACTATATGCATTAATAGATATAGTAGAGAATATATTTAGATTATGAGATGGAATAACCTTTTTATTATTTAATGAATAATATAGACAGGATATATTATTTCCTAACAATAATAAATCACTATATCTATTAAATAATTCATCTATTAGTTTTAAATCTTTAGTTAGACTAATTAGGGGCTGATTTAAACCAAAGTCATTTATTCCTTTTTCTTTTAGTTTTTCAAATACATTAATTATATTATCTAATGTATATGATTGTGGTGAATAGATATAAGTAATAGATTCATTTGGTTTTAATAGATCAATACTTTTATCATCGAATATAACTAGTGTCTTATTATATTTAAAATTAGGTATCTTAGTATCTAATTTATCATTAATATATTCATATTTAATATCTTTTTCATTATATTCAATTAACTTATCTTTAAAATTAGAAAAGGCTATTCTTCTAGCGTTATTGATAACGCTTTTTGGAATAAAAACATCATCTTTATCTATAGTTATATTAGATAGATTAAATCTATCATCATTTAGTCTATCTATTGATGATTTTATATCTTCATCAGTTGCGGGGTGATTAGATGCGTGCTCTAAAATAAAATCTGATTCATAATTAATAGATACGTTATCTTTACTAAATGATATAGATAGTGGTTCATTTTCTTTAGCTTTTATAGAACATTTTATATCTATCTTTCTAATGTTATTTAATAGTTCACTTTCTCTTTTCGAATTGAGAATTAAATAAATATCACTATTCTTTTCTAAATAGTGTTTAGAATAGACTATATATCTATTATTGCCTAGAACATTTATGTTTCCTACACCTAATGAACAGATTTCTTTATCATCCTTTATTATCTTTAATCCATCACCAGACGATAAATTATGATTAGATTCTATTAGTATTTCATATATATCTTTAAATTTCCTAGAGTTAATTACTTTTCCTATTCTAACTCCATGATGATTTTGAAAAGATGTATTCACAATATTATTTGGAGTATTATCATCAAGATAAGAATGATGGATGTATTTTCCTCTAGAAAAAGCTTCCATCAAGTTATGTTCGATTAATTTATAATCTATATCTTTATTTTCTTCTATTGATTTAATGATAGAGTTATATGCGGTTGTTGCGGTTGCGACATATCCAGGGTGTCTCATTCTTCCTTCAATCTTAAATGAATTAACTCCCGCATCCATTAATCTCTTCATTTCATAAATTAATGATTGATCTCTAGCGGACAAATAGTATTTCTTATCTTTTGAATTATTCACTGAATATTCATATCTACATAATTGTTTACATCTTCCTCTATTTCCTGATTCACCTAATAAAAAACTAGATAAATAACAGTTCCCTGAATAAGAAATACAAAGAGCTCCTTGAACAAAATATTCTATTTCAAGATTAGTATTTTCTTTTATTAATTTAATATCTTCTAAGCGTGTTTCTCTTGCGAGAGTAACTCTAGAAAAACCTAGTTTTTCAATCACCTTCGCTGAATATAAATTGTTTACACCCATCTGAGTAGATGCGTGCATCACAATTCCTTTAAAGTTGTTTTTTAATACTCTTGCGACACCTAGATCCTGAACGATAAACGCATCAACTTTAGCGTCTATTGCATATTTGATAGTTTCTATTAATCTAGAATATTCACTATTTTTAATAATTGTATTAAGTGTTATATAGACTTTTACGTTGTATAAATGAGCTAATTCTACAGCTTCTCTAATATTGTCTTTATTAAAATTAACTGCGCTTCTTCTAGCGTTAAAATCACTCAAGCCTAGGTATACGGCTTGAGCGTTTGAATTTATCGCAGCTTTTAATGATTCAAAATCTCCTGATGGAGCTAATACTTCATATTTCATATAAATAGAGAGATTATGCATCTCTCTCGAATTCTCTTTTTATTTCAGTAACTAAAAGTGATGATGCATCATGATATTCACATGTTGCGGGATTCTTAGCGGTACATCCATCACATGTAGCTGTATTGAATACTCTTCTTTCTGGTGGAATAAACGCTCTAATATCATCAGAGTTATATCCTACTTCCATTAAGCTATTCGCAACTATAATAGGTCTTTTTAAAATAGTTGGATTCTCAATAATGAAATTTACTAGTTCAGATGTTTTCATTTCATCCATATCTAAATTGTTATCTACATAAGGTTTAGAGCGAGTTGAAATAATATCATCAAAACCATTTAATGAATTCGCAAGCATCCTAAAAATATCCTCTTTTGTAAGTTTATCTTTAAGGATGTTGATTTTTGTGTATGGAATTTTTTGATCGTCAAACCATTTAATTGTCTTTCTACAAGATTGACAAGATGGTGAAATATATAGATATATCATAATTAATTTTATTATAACACACAAAAAAATAAAATATTATAGTAAAATAATATTGTATTTTGGGAGGAACAAAATGGAATGGGATTTATCAAATTATTATAAGACTTATGAAGATTTTAAGAACGAACTTAAAAACGCTTTTTCGATTATCGATATAGCTAAAAGCTGTAAAGGTAAATTAAATGATGAAGAAGTTTTTAGAAAGTATTTAGATCTACAAATAGATGTTGTGGGAAGATATGAGAAACTATATCTATACGCTAACTGTGTTATGGATAAAGATAGAAGAAACACAAAAGCTTTATCAGATATGCAGGAAGTTATGCATCTATTTCAAGAATATAGTGAAGCTACTTCTTTCCAAGATTCTGAAATACTATCTCTTGGTGAAGAATATGTATTTAATACAATTAAGAAATATGAAGAACTTGGACAGTTTGAATATTATTTAAAAGATTTATTCAGAAGTAAAGAACATTCATCAAGCGAAGCTGAACAAAGAATTATCGCTAACTATTCTCCACTTTCAGGAAGTGGTAGAGACTTATACGCAAGTTTAACTAATGGCGATTATAAAGAATATAAAATCACTTTAAATGATGGATCGATTGTTGATGTGAATGGTTCTAACTGGACTAAGCTTGTTTCTGACAGCAAGGATCCACTAGAAAGAAAAAGAATATTTGAAGCTGAATTTAAAAGATATGCAGATTATAAAAATACATACGCATCTATCTATAGCGCTGTATTAAAAGCTGATATCGCTCTAGCTAAGAGTAAAGGATTTGATAGCGCTCTTGATATGCATCTATATTGGAATAATATTCCTACTTCTTTATATCATAATCTAATCAACATTGCGCATGAAGCTGCGCCTAGTGTTAAAAAATATTATGAATTAAAAAGAAAAGAATTTGGATTAGATAAGATTCATACATATGATAGATTCTTAGATTTAAGAGTTGATGAAAGTAATAAAACATATAGTTATGATGAAGCGAGAGAACTATTCTATAAATCTATTGAAAAATTTGATGATGAATTTAAAGAATTCGCTCATGAAGCAACCAAAGATGGATATGTTGATGTTATGCCTTCACCTGGCAAGAGAGGAGGAGCTTATTCTAACTCAACTGCGAACACTCATCCATGTATTCTCCTTAATTTCAATGGAACACTTGATTCTTGTTTCACTCTAGCTCATGAAGCAGGCCACTCAACTCACTCATTATTCTCAAATAAATATCAACCTACAATGACACAAGGGTATGTAATATTTGTCGCAGAGATCGCATCTACTTTTAATGAACATAATCTTCTTGATTATTTATTGAATAGTGGAACTCTCACTAAGAATGAAAAGATTAGACTAATACAAAACGCATTAGATGGAATACTATCTACATTCTATAGACAGACACTATTCGCTGAATATGAGTATCTAGCTCACACTATGGCTGAAAAAGGTGAACCTGTTACAGAAGAGAGCTTATCAAATATAATGATTAAATTATATGATGAGTATTACGGAATAGATATAAATGATGAAGTATATAAGAAATATGTTTGGGCATATATTCCTCACTTCTTCAATTCTCCATATTATGTATATCAATACGCAACTAGCTATAGCGCTAGTTTAGCGATATATGATAAAGTTAAATCAAATGAGAAAGATGCGTTTAAAAACTATTTGAGTTTATTAAAATCAGGTGGATCTGATTATCCAATTGAACTAGTTAAATTAGCTGGTGTAGATTTTACTAAACCAGATTGTCTAAAAGGCGTAATCAAGAGGTTTGATGAATTATATAGCGCTTTAGAGGAATTATTAAATGAATAACCTTTTAGCTTTATTTAACTTATCAGAAATAACTCCTACTGTCGTACTATTTTCTATTTTAGGTGGGCTTGGATTATTCCTTTATGGAATGAATTTAATGAGTTCTTCATTAAATAGATTAGCTGGTTCTAAACTAAAAACAATTATTAAGAATGCGACAGGCAATATATTTAAAGGCTTTTTAATAGGCATAATAATCACAATCGTAATTCAATCATCAAGCGCTACTACAGTTATTGTAGTAGGATTAATAAGCGCTGGATTAATTGATTTAAAACACGCTATACCTATAATGGTTGGTGCGCATATAGGAACGACTGTTTTAGCCTATATCATTTCATTTGATTTTGTATCTACAATTTGTTTACCACTAATATTTATTGGTGCGTTCATCATATTATTAATCAAAAATAAAAGACTTAAAGTATCTGGAAATATATTTATGGGTCTAGGATTAATATTCTTTGGACTAGAAATAATGAGCTTAGGCTTTACTTCTTTTGCGGAACAAGATTGGTTCATTAATGTTATGAACAAATTAAAAGATAACGCTTTTCTTTCGTTCTTTGCGGGCGTTGTATTAACAGGATTAATTCAATCATCAGGAGCGTTTATCGGTATCGTTCAGGAATTATATGTATCTAGTTCATCAATGGCTCTATCAAGCGCTATAGCGCTAGTAATAGGTTCTAATATTGGTACTACTGTTACAGCGTTTATCGCAAGTATAAGCGGAAATAAAACAGCTAAGGAAGCAGCTTTATCTAACACTATATTAGTTACATTAGGCGCAATATTATTCTTACCATTTATTAGTCCACTTACTAGTTTATTCCAACTAATAGAAAATTCTATTTTCCAATCTAGAAGTATGTTCACTATCGCTTTCTTCCACACATTCTTTAATGTAATAAGTAGCGTAATGGCTTTATCTATTATTAATCTCGTAATAATTTTAGTTAAGAAGATATTACCTGATAAAGAATCTGATCTACTTAAAGCTCAAAAGCTCAATAACGAATTAATTAAAACTCCATCTTTAGCTTTAGAAAACGTTAAAGCCGCAATACTTGAGATGAATCTAATTGTAAAAAGAATGTATGATTTATCTATTATGTATTTTAATGAAAACAATCAAAAATACTATGATGAGATAAACGCTCTTGAAGAAAAGGTAGATTTAGCTGAACATTTAACACATGATTATCTAATGAAGATGACTGAAGGATTACTTCAAGAAAAAGAATCATATACTCAAACTAAATATGTAGATGTAATAAGAGACTTTGAAAGAATCGCAGATCACGCAGTAAACTTCAGTGAATTCTTATATAGATATTATGATGAAAAGATTGTAATGAGCGACTCAATGCATATGGCATTACAAGAATTCTTCGATATAATCGCTACTCAAATAAACGAAACTATAGAATCATTCGAAAAGGATGACAAAGAGCTCGCTAAGAAAGTTATTGATAGAGAGAATATAGTCGATAAGATGGAGGAAGAATATAGATTAAATGTTCATTCTTATATCACTCCAGGACAGGTTACAAGCCTAGATATTCTATACATTGATATAGTTTCTAACTTAGAAAGAATATCAGACCATACTACTAATATCGCTGAAATGATTATAGATCCACATATGATGTCGACTATTGCGCAAGCGAAGTAAATATTTATTGAAATATTTAAGAAAGAATAGTATATTTTAAATAGAACGTTTGGATAATAATTGATTATTATTAAATGATTATAGAGAGCCCTAAATGGTGGAAAAGGGTATTAGATAATAATATATGTGGGATTATTAGAGTTCGATGGGTGATCCCTTTATAGATCAATAAGAGCCATATTTGTATGGAATTAAGGTGGTACCGCGGTTATTAAAATCGTCCTTTATATTGGACGATTTTTTATTTTTAAGGAGGGTAAAAATGAGAATATTATCAGGAATACAACCTACAAATGTGCCTACACTTGGAAACTATATAGGCGCAATAAAGAATTTCGTGAAGATGCAAAATGAGAACCAAGATGCGGATATATTAGTATTCGTTGCGGATTTGCATTCTATTACTGTTCCAAGAGATAGAAAGGATATAAAGAAAAATATTAGATCTCTTGCGGCTTTATATCTTGCGAGTGGACTAGATCCAAATAGAACCCATATATTTATTCAATCAGAAGTCCATGAACACGCTGAACTAGGATGGGTTTTAGAATGTAATAGTTATATTGGTGAAATGGAAAGAATGATTCAGTTCAAAGAAAAAAGCGCTAAAGAAGGCGCAAGTGTTACAACTGGATTATTAACATATCCTTGTTTAATGGCGGCTGATATTCTTTTATATGATACAAACCTTGTTCCAGTTGGTGAAGATCAGAAACAACATGTAGAAATCACTAGAGATATCGCAATCAGATTCAATAATAAATATGGAGAAACTTTTGTGGTTCCTGAACCGATGATTCAAAAATCAGGCGCAAGGATAATGAGTTTACAAGATCCACTAAAAAAGATGAGCAAATCTGATCCTAATCCAAAAGGATATATCACTCTTCTTGATGATATAAATGAAGCAAAGAATAAGATTAAAAGAGCTGTAACTGATTCTATCGGAATAGTTAAATATGATACAGTAAATCAACCAGCAGTATCTAATTTAATGACTATTTATTCTAGTTTTACAAATATGTCATTTGATGAAATTGAAAATAAATATAGTGGTTTAGGATATAAAGAATTTAAAGAAGATCTATCTGAGATAGTAGCGAACGAATTAACTAAGATTCAAACTAAATATAATGAAATAATCAATTCAAATGAACTAGATAAAATTCTTGATGAAGGTAGAGATTACGCATCAAGAATAGCTTATAAAAAGATGGCTAAAGTCTATAAAAGAATTGGATTAGGCAGATATTAATAATAAAATGAAAGGCATCCCCTTTCATTTTATTATTTGAGGTAAAGTAAGAGTAATATGTCAAAATAAATTAATTTTTGTCAAAATTCAAAGATGAGATTATATTTTTATTTTCTTGAAATGTATTTATCTAAAATAGAAAGTAGATTTGTTGTATGTCTTCTCTTTAAAGGTTCATCGTTATCAAGAGTAAGATTTGGAAGAATTTTATGTTTTCTTGATTGAAAATTAATTGCTTCAATTTTCTTATGATTATTTGGAATTTGTTTTCCTAAAAACACATCTTCAATATCTAAATTCATCCAAACCAAATCATAATCCTTTTTCTTACAATAATTAATTATTCTATTATTCAATTCTTCTTCTCTATCATAATCGGCAACTATTATTATTTTTATTTCTCTGTCTATGCTTTTTGTTTTGTTTGCGATTTTTATATCCTGATTAATAAGTTCTGATTTCGATGTAGCAAATATCTTATCTAGCGCAAATGTTCTAGGCAAATAAAAGAAATCGATTGTAGATTTAATATACATCCAATCTGATTTATTAGATGGGTAGTTTCGACAATAAATATTAATTTTATCATTCATCTTCACCCATAAAAATATTAATAAAATCAAAATCTTCTATATTCATAGGAGAATTAGGAAAATCTCCATTTGTATAATCGTTAATAGGGGATTTATTTCCCTTACTGATCCAAGTATCTAAATTATTATCTACGCCCAAAACAACTATAGATCTACTCTGATTCTTTAAAGCCTTCATTGCCTCTATGTTGTGCGTAGTGAAAATTAATTGACCTTTACCATACTTTTTAAAGAAAGATATTAGTTTTTCAAAATATACGGCATTTATGTTTGTATCAATTTCATCTATAAATACTATTTTACCTCTAGCGCATTTTTCTAAATATGAGTATAAATTTACAAGTTGTTTAATTCCAGAAGATTCAAACTCAAATTCTACGCGGTAATTATTATATACAAATATCTTTCTAACGTTATATACATCTCTATTTTCGCTTGGTATTAATAATATTTCATTTAAATCTGGTTTGAAGTATTTAATAAACTTTTCTAACTTTTTGTTTTCACTTTCGTACTTATTATATTCAGTTTTTAAAACGATAGTATCATTTATATATACATCATAAAAATTGTTTAAAGAGGCTGGCTTTTTTTCAACCTTATTAATCAATTCGTTCAAAATCTCATTACTAATTTTATAATTGTTATGCTTATCAGATTCTTGCATATATACTAAAATATTATTGATATTAGAATAGAGGGAAAGTATTATTTTATCTAATATTGAAAAGTTTTTTTTATTACTATCCTTATTATAATCAATAATTTTCTGCATTATATATTGAACGATTGAATTATATTTTAAATCATTAAGAGAACAGGTGTAGTTTTGTTCAAGTGTATTTTTAAATTTATCTTCAATATATATACCTTCTTCTCTTTTTTCTATTATTGTTTTAAATTTATCATTAAATGTTCTTCCTGCAGAAATAGAAATGTTTTCAATAGAAATAACAAAATCTGATAAAACATCGTCTTTAACTATCTTGATGGTATGTTTTAATACTGTATTATTATCATATTCAAATATAGTAGATATATAAAATTCATTCTTAACAAAATTAATTAATTTACTTAAATTGTCTTTAGTTTCATTTTGTATCAAAAAATTGGGATTACATACAATTTTATTATAATAATCTATAGAAGTAATAATTGCGCTTTTACCAGCGCCATTATAGCCAAATATCCCTTTT
Organism: uncultured Bacillota bacterium; assembly: GCA_937907585.1. Classification (GTDB taxonomy): domain Bacteria; phylum Bacillota_I; class Bacilli_A; order Izemoplasmatales; family UBA1188; genus UBA1188. The sequence goes on from CALCVH010000085.1 coordinate 19,590, forward strand.
ACATTATTTACTTTATGTACTCCTCTTTCTATTGTCTGGTTTGCGAAATCAAGAGTAATCATCTTCTCGATATTTTTTATACCATAAGTTGAAAACTGTAATAGCTTTTTCATTTTTAAACCTCCAACATAATTTTAACATAATGTAATTTTTATGTAAATAGCATTATAACAATATTTATTGTATATAAAAAGAAGAGAATGTCTCTTCCTTTAACTTATAGTGATTTAAGCATAGAATATACTTTTTCCGCTAATAATCTATGTCCTCTATCGTTTGGATGTAAACCATCTTCGCTTATATTCATTTTAAACGCTTCTGTTCCTGCTATAAAATCTTTATCTGAATATAGATCCATTATTTTATAGCCGTGTGATGAAGCCTCTTTTTTTATTTCTTCAACAAACATTGATAGAGGTGTATCAATTGGCCTATCAAGACAAGTTCTTTGAAGTGGAGTCATGAATATAACAATAGAATTTGGATATTTTTTCTTAATCCTATCACATAGAATTTTTAATGCACCTTTAAATGAATATTCATCATCGCCATCAAATGATGCATCACCATGTCCATAATCGTTTGTTCCACCAAATACAATAACTATATCAGCTTCTTCTTCCATTATAGTTAATCTTAGATTAAAATCATAATCGTATCTAGTATTTCTATAGACATGTCTTTGTCTAGCGATTCTAGAACCACCTACACCATAATTTAATATATTTAATTTGTATTCATTTTCTAATATACCTACAAAACTTTTTTCATAGGTAGACGCTAAAGCGCCTTCAGTGATAGAATCGCCTAATATAAGTATTTTTTTATTTGTTAAATCCATATGTCTTATCCTTCTATATTATTATTATTTTCTATTTCTTCTTTTGTAGTTTCTATTTTCTTTTTATCATCTTTTTCAAATTTGGAAATAACTACTCCAAATACACCACCAAGAATAAATGTTATAACTGAAATAATTATTAATAATGTACTACTAAAATCTATTTCATATTTATTTATTGTTAGATATATTATTGAGAATGGACTACCTATAAGCAATCCTAAAATAGATGAATATACTGTAGTAGAATATTTTTCTAGTAACTTTTTAATTAGTTTAGAAACTAATATAGCTCCTACTATTGCGCCTAGCGCAAATAGTAAAATACTTATTAAATAGATATAGAAATTATCCTCTTTTATTGATGATACAATATGTAAAAACTTATTTAGTATTTCCATTACCGCATCATAATATCCAAGAGCCATTATAATCATCGATCCTGATACACCAGGAATAATCATTGTTCCAAGGCCAATAGCGCCAACTAGCACCATCATTATTAAGAATACTGGGCTTAAGCTAATTTCTTTACTTGTACCTGCGTTTAATAAGGAAACACCAATAATTGTTAGAAGAGATACTATTAAAGCTATATAGTCTCTTATTTTTAATTTCTCATGTATTTTTTTAATATATGTTATTGGAATAGATACTATTACTAATCCCACAAAGAACATTACTGTTTGGAATGGGAAATTCTTTAATAAGAAAGTAATTCCAATAATATTTAATACAAGACCAATGATAAATCCCACTGCGATAGCCCAAACTTCTTTTATAGATTTTAATGGGTGTTTAGTAAGATCAGAAATAGCGTTTATTAATCTTTCATATATGTTTAAAAAGACCGCAAGAGTACCCATTGAAAAACCAGGTATTGTTGAGTCAAGTCCAAGTATAATTCCTTTTAAAATATCTAATAATTTATTCTTCATATACTTTAGTTATTTCGCCATATAGTTCATATGCATTAGATGCGATGATTTTACAGTCAACTATATCTCCAGGTTTTAATTCATTTTCAAATGGACAAGTCGCTATAATTGATGAATCAACATCATCTGGCGCAAACATATAATTTCTTAATGAAAAAATTAGAGATTCTTCATCAAAAGAATCAACCATAGCTTTAAATGTTTTACCAACTAAAGCTTTCTTTAATCTTGTGGCGACTAATTCTTGTTTTTCCATTAAGATATTATATCTTTTTAAAGATGTTCTTTTAGGCACTCTAGGCTTCATATTAAATGATGTAGTATCTTCTTCTCTGGAATACATAAAAGCTCCCATATGGAAGAATTCTGCCTTTTCTACAAAATCTAATAATTCATTAAAATCAAATTTACTTTCGCCAGGGAATCCAACCATTAAAGATGTTCTGATTACTGCATCAGGAATATTAGTTCTTATTTTATTTATTAGTTCAATAGCTTTCTCTTTTGTTGTTTTTCTATTCATTAGTGAAAGAATCTTATTTGAACCATGTTGGAATGGAATATCAAAATAAGAAGCAATATTATCATGTCTTTTAATAACATCTATAAGTTCATCTGTGATTGTTTCAGGATAGATATAGAATGTTCTAATTAAGAATATTCCTTCTATCTTAGATAATCTTTCAAGTAGTTCTGGCAGCATCAATTTATGATAATTATCAACACCATATTTAGATGTATCTTGCGCTATTAAATTTATTTCTTTAGCGCCATTTTTAACTAACTCTTCAGTTTCTTTAACAATATCATCCATATCTCTAGAAACATATTTTCCTCTGATTAAAGGAATAGCGCAAAATGCGCAATGGTTATTACAACCATCCGCAATTCTAACATATGGTGAATGAGATGATGATATCAATATTCTATTATGAAATGATAGTTCTTCTTTATTGTTTTCCTTATCAAAAAGACGAGACACAAGCTCGCTAAATTTAGGATATTCTTTTAAAGAAATAACTAAATCAACATCTTTAAAGTTATATTCTATAAATTCTTTATATCTTGTAGCTAAACACCCACAAACCACTAGTTTTTGTGATGCCTTTTTTTCTTGAATAACTCTTGCGATTTCTTCTAGCGCCTCATCCTTAGCGCTATCAATAAATCCACAAGTATTGATAATAATTAAATCCGCATCTTCTTGGTTGTTAGTTATAGTAAAAGAGGATTTAGTTAATAATCCTAGGATCATTTCAGAATCAACTTGATTCTTGCTGCAACCTAGAGATATCATTCCAACATTCATTGATATTATCTACCTTTTTTCTTCTGTTTTGGAACTTTTAAATAAAGTAATCCAATTGTTCCAGGACCGCAGTGTGAAGAAATAACTGATCCTGCATCTGTATGATAAACATGACTAAAATTACAGTTCTTCTTTAGTAATTCATCTACAAACTTATCAGCTTCTTCTGAATGACAAGATGTAACCATTAAATAATTTTTATCAACTGAATCATATTCTTTCATCATATCTAAATACTGTGTTTTAATCGCAATATTTAATGAACCAATTGGTTTCTTTCCAACTACTAGTTTTCCATCTTGAACAACGATTATTGGTTTGATTCTCATTGCTTTAACTAAAAAACCAGTAAGTGTTGAACATCTTCCACCCTTAACTAAATAATCGCATGTATCAACGCAGAATGAAGCATATATATTAGGAGTTACTTCTTTTTCTATTTTTTCTTTTACTTCAGCTCTTGATAAGCCTTGATTAATAAAATCTCTTATCTTTAATAAAACAATACCAATTGCGCTTGATAAGTTGTTTGAATCTATTAAAGTAACTGAATCAGGATTATTACAAGTTCCTTTAGCTATAGTAGCGGATTGAAAAGTTGATGATAGTTTAGAACCTATACCAGTATAAATAACAGAGTATCCTTCATCAATGTATTTATTGAACACTTCTTCAAATACACCAGGGCCTACAGCGCTAGTGATAGGAAGTTTATCTGTTAGTTTAACATGTTCTATTATATCTTGAGATGTGATATCTACTCCATCTCTATATGTTTTATCTTCACCATCATATGAAACGATTAACGGAACAATTTCTAGATTTAATTCTTCGATTAACTCTTTACTTAAATCGCACGTTGAATCTGATACGAGCTTTATCTTTTCCATCAGGTTCTCCTTTAAATTGATTTCATAGAAATTATACATTATTTATTTAAATAAATAAAGTTAAAAATAAGAGCCTACTATAAAGCAGGCTCTAATATAGTAAGTATTGATTAGTTTTGTGCAGGCTTGCCAGTAACTAGATAGTATAATGTTCTAACAAGTTGAGATGTATAGCTGTTTTCGTTGTCATACCAAGAAACAACTTGAACTTCGAATAAACCTGGAGCAATTGGAGCAACCATAGTTTGAGTTGCGTCAAATAATGATCCATATCTCATACCGATTACATCGCTTGAAACGATTTGATCTTCATTATAACCATAAGATTTGCTGCTTGCAGCTTTCATAGCAGCGTTGATGCCTTCTTTAGTTACGTTTTCGCCTTTAACAACTGCTGTTAAAATAGTTGTAGATCCTGTAGGAACTGGAACTCTTTGTGCAGAACCAATTAATTTTCCATTTAATTCAGGAATAACTAAACCGATAGCTTTAGCTGCACCAGTTGAGTTTGGAACGATGTTAGCAGCGCCAGCTCTAGCTCTTCTTAAATCGCCTTTTCTGTGTGGTCCATCAAGAATCATTTGGTCGCCTGTATAAGCGTGGATAGTTGACATGATACCTGATTGAATTGGAGCGTAGTCATTTAAAGCTTTAGCCATAGGAGCTAAACAGTTAGTAGTGCATGAAGCAGCACTAACGATAGTATCTTCATCTTTTAATGTTTCATGGTTAACACCATAAACGATAGTAGGAAGATCATTTCCAGCAGGAGCTGATATAACAACTTTCTTAGCACCAGCGTCGATATGAGCTTGTGATTTAGCTTTTGAACAATAGAATCCAGTACATTCAAGTACTACGTCTACATCTAATTCTCCCCAAGGAAGAGTTTCAGCTTTAGCTTGTGCATAGATAGTGATTTCTTTTCCATCTACTGTGATAGAACCTGGAGTAACTACAGTTTTTCCATCTTCAGCAAATACTGGTTCTTTAGAAGAAACAGTGTGTAATCCTTCACCAATACGGCCAGCATATCCGCCTTGAGCAGTATCATATTTTAATAAGTTTGCGAGCATTGCAGGACTAGTTAAGTCGTTGATTGCTACAATGTTGTAGAGTTCGTTTCCGAACATTTGTCTGAAAGCTAATCTACCAATTCTACCGAATCCGTTGATAGCTACATTAACAGTTTTTGCCATTTAATTTATCTCCTTATTTAATTTTTAACCATAGAGATTTTACTACTAATATAGTAAAAATGCAAGAAATATAACTTTGTTATATATTTTACCATATACTATCTAATGTATTATTTTATTCTTTTACTGTTTTTTTAAAAGAAAAAGGAGCTAGAACCTTACATAAAGTTAGGTTAAAACTCCTTACTATAATATTAGTTGTCTAATCCATCTACAAATTCAGCTAAATAAGCATCATCGTAGAAATATTCATAATCAATTTCGTAATCAACTTCAATACCATTTTGTACATCAACGAATTCATATTCACCATTTTCTCTACCAGCGTAATATGTAGTGCAGTTAAATCCAGATGTATAAATTGAAGTTCCATCAAGCAAGCATAATGGAAGAATAGAGCACATACCACCACCTGTTCTTTGACCTATTAGTTTGATTCCTGCATCTTTACAAACAATTGAGAATGCATTTGCGGCACTATATGAATATTCAGATGTTAATACATACCAATTATAGTTACTATAAACATCCGCATCAGTACATTCGCCATCAAGATTAGTATCTACGTTATAACATACAGAAACAGCGTGATCGAAATCTTTATAGTATTCTTCCACATAGATATCCTTTATAAAGTATCCAAGAACTCTAATCATAGCGCCAACATTTCCGCCACCATTTAAAGAAACATCAATTATAATATTCTTAATGTCTGGATTTTTAGAAATCTTATCAAGACAATATTTAAACATGAAAAAACTGTCCTTTTGATAAGCATCATTTTTAACTGAACCATCTTCGTTATAAATTTCTGATGATTCTGCAGTTTCAAATCCATCAAAATCAATAATTGCGGTATCGCCAGAGAATCTTACATAACCTGGATTGCCTAATTTTGCTTCCTTATCGTCATGTAAATCCCAATATAATTTGTTGTTTTCTAGGAATGCTGCTCCAACGTCACTAGCTGTAATATTGAATTCAACATCTGGTTTTGAATAGAAACCAGGATGAACTGTATATGTATGTCCGTCATCTAAATCTTTAAAACATAATGCTTTATAAGCAACATTGTTTTTAGAAGATAGTTTAGACATTAGTCCAGTTAATGTTGCTGGAGATAAATGTTCCTTAAGAGATGTAAAGTTTTCGGTCTCTTTTACACCAAATACTTCATCAAAAATAAAGAATAATTGATTTAATAAATCTTCTCTTTGTTCTGAAGTTTGGTTTGTTCCAGCTAATGAACTAGATTTAACACGAGTATAATCTTCGCTAGATAAACTTGTTAAATCAGTGTAAACGAAAATAAATTCATCGCCATTAAAGAATAAGTTGCAGTAATTAAAAGTGTTAACAAATAAGTTTAGTACCCAATAAGGAGCCATATATTGATCACCATATTTAAAGAAATCTATATCGTATTCCTTCATTGAATATGTCGCAACATAATTATCGTTAGAATATGATTTTTCCTCTATTTCATATAAAGCATAATCATAATCTGTTTCTTCCATTTCAGGAGTATTGTTTCCAAAATATAAATTTAACTTAATAACATCATTTTCTAAATCAAGAACCATATCACAGTCTTCAGATTCATTCGTTTCTTCATCTGTATAAGTCCAATATATTCTATATGTAGTATCAGTTTTTTCAAATTTATAGTTTTCGTATAACAAATATCCATCCATCGCAACGAAGAATTCATCCACGTCTAAATATAATAGAGTTTCATTTCCTGCATGAACATCTTTACTAAAATAATAACCATTTAGTTTATCATTTTTAAGAACATATTCATCATTTAAGTCTTCTAAAGCATATTCTTTTTTCTCAATCAAAGCTGATACTTCTGTTTCAGATACCTCTGATGATTGAACAGAAGATGGCTCAAGAGTAGTTGATTCAGATGTTGTGCTTGAGCTTGAGCTTTCGCTTTTAGTTGCACAAGCAGTCAAAGAAACAACTATTAGTAATGAGATAAATATTAATAAATTTTTCTTCATATTTCTCCTTTGTCTTTTCTTTTTTTATATTATAAAATATATTATAGAATATAATTGAAAAAAAGAAATATGTTTTTATAATATTTTTAATATTATAATAATTTAAAAGGTGGTTTTATGTTTTTAGCGGATGCGTTAACAAATATGACTTTTATATTATTTGGTGCATTTATTACATCTATATTTGTTTTTTCTAGAAGTCATATAGGAAAGGTAATTAATGGTAGAGACTTATCTTTATCTCTTCTTGGAAGTAATAAAAAGGATAAAAAATATGTTTTTAAAAAGCTATATGTTAAAGATAATGATAAATTTGAAAGGAATGTTTCTTTAGTGATTAATAGAGATGGAGTCTTTTTATTTTATTACGTTTCTGAAAGAGGCATGCTTTACGGAAGAGAAAACGAAGATGAATGGTATTCTTCAGTATATAAAACAGATAAACCAAAATATTATTTTCAAAATCCAACTAAGAGAATAAAATATTTATGCAAAACATTAGAAAATGAATTTAATATTAAAAATATACATCCGTTTATTGTATTTCTAGATGGAAGACTAAACAATATTCATACTGAGATTTACACAATCTATCCAATGGATATTAGGAATTCTTTTAAACTATTTCATACAGATAATCCAGTATATAGTGTTGATGAACTAAATGAATTGTATGTTAAGATTAAAGATTATAATGCATTAAATAAAAAAATATACAAAGAATTGCGCAAATAAAAAACTGGAATTTTTGGGATTAACCAGAGATTCCAGTTTTTTTTATTTTTTTAGTCTACCAAAGAAGTCCTAATATCGCAAGAGCACCTAAAATAATCAAGACTAAAATAATTACGACAGGCAAAAATATAACCAAGAATGAAGATAGAATAAGAGCAGGAACATCTTTTTTTTCAAGTTCAATTTTCTCTTCTTCTTTTACTTTTTCATTGTATGGATCTTTTTTATCATATTTATTTACAATCTCAAAGTATCTAGGCCTTTTACTCATTGTTTTCTTCTTTAGCTTCCTCTTTTTCTAAATCGCTCGCTCTCATTGTTTTCTTTTCCATTTTTGGAAGTTCAAACAAATATGAGCCATCCTCTGAAAGTTTCTTTTCAAGGAAATGACATGCTACAAAGTGTCCAGGTTCAACTTCTTTAAGTTCAGGTGGAACTCTCTTACATTTTTCACAAGCCATATAACATCTTGTATGGAACTTACAACCTTGTGGTGGACGAATTGGTGATGGGATATTACCTTCTAATATGATTCTTTCTTTATCTAATGAATCAATATCAGTTGTTGGAATTGATGATAATAAAGCGATAGTATATGGATGTCTTGGATCTTTGAATATTGTTTCAGAATCAGCAAATTCAACAAGATTTCCTAAATACATTACACCAATTTTATCAGATATGTATTTAACAACAGCTAAATCATGAGAAATGAATAAATAAGTAAGGTTATCTTTTTCTTTTAATTCATTTAATAGATTGATTATTTGAGATTGAATAGAAACATCTAACGCAGATACGCATTCATCACAAACAACAAATCTAGGTTTAACTGCAAGAGCTCTAGCTATACAGATTCTTTGACGTTGTCCGCCAGAGAATTGGTGTGGATATCTATGCATCATATAGCCTTGAAGGCCACATTCATCCATTACATCAAGGATGTACTGTTTCATTTCTTTAGAACCATGTTTATAGTAGTTATGAGTTACTAGACCTTCTTCAATAATCTGTCCAACAGTCATTCTTGGATTTAAGCTAGAATATGGATCTTGGAAAATTATTTGTAAATCTTTTCTCAAGAGTCTCATTTCACTATATCTTAATCTAGCAAGATCTATACCATTATCTACCATTGCCTCATATTTTTGGAATTTTTCATCTTGACTGAATTGTTCCTTAAATGTAGCAAATGCTTCTCTATGATCTAAGGTGTTTTTCTTGTAAGTTTCAACAAGTTTTGTATAAGAATCAAGTTTTTGTTTTTCTTTTTCAAGTTTCTTTTCTGAATTCTTATCTGAATCTTCTAACAGTTGAATCTTAGCTTTTGTATTATCGATTTTTAAATTTAATTTAGCAATCTTTACAGATTCATTATAAATATTTAATAAAAGATTTAATCCTTCTTGTTTCTTTTGATGATCCTTAATCGCATATAAACCACCAACAATTTTTGTTATATTAAGCAAAGCAGTTTTAGAAGATGCAGTAGAAATGTTTCTATTTTGTAATGTGAAGAAATCTGCTTTTTCTTCACCGCCCATTTCCTCAACCATTTGAGAGTACTTCATAGAATCAGCTAAATGCTTTTTGTACTCTTTATCATACTTATTTAAGTGTACAATTGTATCTTTTACATATTTTGGAGAGAGTTCAGAAATCTGTCTTCCATAATATATAGTTTGGCCAGCTGTTTGATTATATAATTGTAGAAGTACCCTACCAAATGTTGACTTTCCACAACCTGATTCTCCAACAAGTCCTATTGTTTCGCCTTCATAGATATCTAAAGAGATATCTTCATTAGCTTTTACAAAGAACTGTTCTTTTTGGAAAATTGATTGTTTAGCAATAGGAAAGTATTTTTTTAGATTAGAAATCGACAATAACTTCTTTTTTGTGTTCATCGCTCTTTCTCTCCTTTTTATTTGGATAGAAGCATCTAATAGATTGTCCTTCGTTAACTTTAATCAATTCTGGTTCTTCTTCTACACACTTCTTTGTACAATATTTACATCTAGGGGCGAATTTGCATCCTTTTGGTAAAGCTAGAGGATGTGGTACAACCCCTGGAATAGGTTCTAGTTTAGTATCATTGCTATCCAATTTTGGTATTGAATGCATCAAACCTTCAGTATATGGATGAGACATTTCACAATCAGTAAATATTGTTCTAGCTGATGCTTGTTCTACAACTTGTCCACAATACATTACAACTACGTCATCTGCCATTTCATTTATTACGCCAAGATCATGCGTAATAAAGATGATAGATGTTTTATTATCTTTTTGTAATTCATTCATCAAATTTAAGATTTGGGCTTGAATCGTAACATCTAAAGCAGTAGTTGGTTCATCTGCAATCAATATTTTTGGTTTGCACGCAAGAGCCATTGCGATCATGACTCTTTGTCTCATACCACCAGATAATTGGTGAGGATATTGTCTTAATACCTCTTCAGGATTTGGGATCTGAACTGCATAAAGCATTTCAAGAGCCTTCTTTTCTGCTTCTTTTTTAGACAATCCTTGGTGAATCATAAATGGTTCTCTAAGTTGTCTTTTAATATCAAATATAGGGTTTAATGATGTCATTGGTTCTTGGAAAATAACAGATATCTTGTTACCTCTTATTTCATACATTTCATTGATAGATAATTTTGTTAAATCCTTTCCATCAAATAGTATTTCACCAGAATCTATATATCCATTCCCGTCAAGAAGTCTTAAAATGCTCATTGCGGAAACACTTTTTCCAGATCCTGATTCTCCAACAATTCCAATTGTTTTTCCTTCTTCAAGAGAGTAAGAAACATCATTTACAGCCTTTACTATACCTTTGTCGGTCTTAAAGAATGTATGTAAATTTTTAACTTCTAATAATGGCATAATTTCTTACCTCCTACTTACTTCTGCTGCTCTTAGGATCTAATACATCTCTAAGAGTATCACCTATGATATTAATGCAGATTGTAGCAATTCCTAAGAATATTGCAGGGAATACCCATTGCCACCAGAAGTTGCTAATAGTAATATCATTTTTAGCACCATTTAGCATATTACCCCAAGTAGGTCTAGGAAGTTGTACACCAAATCCTAAATATGAAAGTGATGATTCAGTAAGTAAACATCCAGCAAAATCTAATGTTACACTTACTAGAATGATAGATACTACGTTTGGTAAAATATGTCTAAATGCAATCTTAGTCTCTTTAACACCCATAGCTTTAGCAGCTAATACAAAGTCTTTTTCTCTTTCTGCAAGAACTTGTCCTCTAATCATGTGAGCAAGTCCTGTCCAAGAAAGAATACCAAGAATTAACATTATAATAAATATTCTAGTGTTTTCACTTACAGTTGTATATGTTAATACGTGTGATAATAACATTGCGAATGGCAAGAATGGTATTGCGCTTACAATTTCTGAAACACGCATTAATAACATATCTACCCAACCACCAAAATAACCAGATATTACACCTATTATAATGGCAATAATTGTAGATATAATAACAGCAACTGCACCAATTGTCATGGTCATTTTTCCACCATGAATAATTCTTGTTAGAATGTCTCTTCCAAGTGAGTCAGTTCCAAAGAAATATCCTTTTAATCCATATGATTTAATTAATTTTCCATCATTGGCAATATAAGATTGTTTAGAACCGGCAAATATTTCATTTGCTTCAACTCCGCTAAATGATGCTTGATTCTTGTCATTCAAACCCCAAGAATATGCTTTATTCTTGTCAGAAAGCATTATGAAATGTTTTTGACCAGAAATAATTTTAACAGGTTTTTCTCCTTCAGATAAAACAGGGAATACATCTTCATTATATCTAAATGCTCCTGTTACAACCATTTCACCATCAGTTAAAATGAAACAATATACATCTGAAACAGCTGCTATATCTAGAACACCAATGTTATTAACATACTTCTTAAAGTTAGAAATTTTTGTATTTTTTCCACTCTCATCTTTTTTGTTGCTATATCCTACTTCTCTACCAAAGATTGAAACACCACCGTCAATCTTACCATCATTAGTAAGAACAAAAGTATAATAACCACTAAATGCAACTTTTTTGATGTTTGTAAGGCCATTTAGTTCAGACATATTCATTATAGATCTTGGATTTCCCCAATAATACACTTTGTTATCATACACTAGTGCAGTTGCTTGATTTCCACATTCTAATTGTTGAATTTTTGTAACATCTAATCTAAAGTCATCTTCTAACCATTCATCTGGCATATATAGCATTCCTGCTTCATTGCCATATCCACATTGTGCGAGGCTATTATCTCCCCAACAGTATATTTTTCCTTCAGTTGTTATTGCAACAACATGGTCTGTACCTGCTGCTGCATATAGAACATTATTTTTATCGAGTCCTTCAGGTAATTTTGCATAATTATGTTTAGTTAATGCATCTTTTGCATATCCCCAAATATAAAGTTCATTATCATTTGATACACCTACAGTAAAGCTGCCTGTACCACTAATGCTTCTAATGTTATTTTTTAAGCCTGAAGGGATGCTCCTCATAGAATAGTTTGGAGCAATATTTGCTTGTGTTTTATCTGTATAGTTTAAATCTATCTTAACAAATAATGGTCCAATAAACACTAATGCAAAAAGTAAGAATAATACAACTAATGCTCCAACTGCAAGTTTTCTTTTAAAGAAAGTTTGAGCAGCCATCTTAGCTGGACTTTCTAGGTTCTCAATTTTGAATTTATCTTCATCAGATAGTTCTTTAGACGCTCCAAAGAACATTCTTCTAAACCATCTAAATATAGTTTTGAAAAACGAACCTACATAGAAAAGGAAACCTTTTTTCTTTTCGTTAGTATTATTATTTTCGTCTAATACTTCGTTTTGATTTTTAATTTCTTCACTCATATTAGCCACCTACTTATTTACCCTAATTCTCGGATCTATAAATCCGTATGCAATATCGATTACGAGATTCCCGAAAAGACCTATTACAATATAGAATAATTGAAGAGCGAGTATTACTTCGTTATCATTTACATTTAATGCTTTGTAATAGAATTCACCTATACCATTTAGTGAGAATATATGCTCAATCATCATTGATCCTGAGAATATACCTAAGAACCACCCAATTATTAATGTTACGATAGGAATTAATGCATTTCTCCAAGCGTGTGAATAAATGACAACCCTTTCTTTTAAACCTTTTGCTCTTGCGGTTCTAATACAATCTAATGAGAGCGCTTCTATCATAGAAGCTCTTACATATCTTGTCATACCACCGAGTGAACAGAAAGTCATTACCATAAGAGGTAATACTAAATAATACATTCTATTCCAGAATTGTTGCATAGGTGTCATTTCAAAATATCCCGTATTCGTATGGGCTCCTGATACTGGGAACCATTTCAATACAATGGAGAAGAAAAACATAAAGACAATTGCGATAATGAATGTTGGTAAACTGTAACCTATAATTGTACCAACTTGTACCGCAACATCCCTTTTTGATCCTCTTTTTACTGCACAAAAGATACCTAAAGGTATCGTTATTCCTAATCCTAATATGGTAGCAAAAATATTAATGAAAATGGTATTTTTCATTGGAGGTATTATTACCTCCTTAACAGGTTTATTATATTGTGTTGAAGTACCTAAATTTCCTTCTAAAATTCCATTAAATTTTGTAGTGCCGTTGGCATATTCATAAGGATACAATCCCATCCATCTAAGATATCTTTCAAACTTAGATCCATTTTCGCCATAATATCTTTGCCAGTAATCATATCTTTCAGCCCAATTGAATGCTTCTTTTGAACCTTTATATCCTTTAAGTTCATTTTGAGTTTCTGTGTAAGCTTTATCAATTGGAATCATGTTATAAACCATGAATAAAACAAATGATAAGATAAAAAATATTAATAGGATATACAGTATTCTTTTTACTACATATTTAAACATACTTTATCCTCCTAGTTTTATATGTAAAGACTATAATGATGGGACGTGATTAGCGTCCCATCATTTTTTTACATATGCATATAGTTAGCAAAATAGATAACTATAATTATTAATTATTTGTTGTGTACTATATTATTTAGACTGATAATTAGCGTAGAAATCTGCTTCATCCATTAGGTATGCATCAGAATAATTATCATAGTAATCAGGATTGATTGTCCAATAATATGAAACATCATATACTGCACTATTGAAGCCAGTTGCGAAGTTAACTGCATTTAATCTTGGACTGCCAGTATATCCATAACCTTCAATTCTCATTAATTCACCATATAAAGCAGTTGCGAAGTCTGAACTTGTATAAGTGATATACATACCAATACTTTCAGTAGCAGCTTTAGAAGTTTGCCAGCTAGTGATTAATAGGTCAGTTACAGTGTTAGGTTGAGTTCCAAACCAGTTAATTGCAAGTGGTAAATAATAATTACCATTTACGAATTCAGTTTTGTATTTGTTATCAGTAGTCTTGAAAGTTAGATTTTCATATGTCATTTCAGAACCTTCAAGTTTCTTATATCTGATACCAGTTCCATTGTAAGCAGTTCCATCAGCATTGTATACCCATCCAGCTTCATCTAATACTTCATTAGCAGAGTTAGTAGAATATGTATAAGGGTTTAGTGCGATATTACCAGCTGCTTTATTAGCTGCATATGCAGGGAGTGCTTCATAATATGGTCCATGAACAACAGTTCCATAACCGCCAGTGAATGTTTGTGCAAATTCAGGTCTGTTGATTGTGTACATAATAGCTTGTCTTACTTCAGTGAATGAAGTTGCAGCATAGTCACATCTGAAACCGAGTTTACCATAACCAGCTCTATCATAGTGAGTTTCAGCTAAACCGTTAGCTGCATCATTAACTAATGCTAAAGCAGATTTAGTTTCATCACCACCAGTGATGCCTTCAAGAACGTCTAATTCATGAGCTTGTAATTTAGAAGTTTGAGTTTCACTTTCAGTCTTAATATAAGTGATAGTTGCTATAGAAGCTTTTCCTCTAAATTTATCGCCAGGATATTGATCATTTAATGATAATGTAGCTGTCTTAGTTGATTCATCATAGTTAGTTACCTTGTAAGGTCCACTATAAGGAAGATTAGAATTCCATTTTAAGTTTTCTTTAACATCTAATGCTACTAAATAATCTTTATCAGAATTTTGTGCGTAGAATGCAGGTGCTAAACCAGCATGTCCTTCTTCATCAGTAACAATCATACTTTCAGGATTAGTATTACCTAACCATAAAGCAAGTGGAGAAGGGCTGAATGAAGCTTGTAAATATCCATAGTAGTAACCAGCATAATCAGCGACGTAAGTTACAGACCATTTATATTCGTTATCAGCATATAATTTAACGCCTTCGAAGTAAACTGGATCACCAGTTCCATTGTATGCAGCGAATTCATCGAAACCTACAACTTGTAAACCACCTTTTCCTGAACCGCCAGCGGCTTCGCCTACTGCTGTAGAGTTCATAAGTAAACCAGCGATGAAGTTTTTAGCGTTCATTGTTGTACCATCAGAGAATTTTAATCCAGGAACAACTTCAAGAGTGAATGTGATAGAACCATCTTCATTGATTGTTGATGTTGGTTCACTCTTTAAAACACCATAACCAGTAGTTTCATCATATAAGTTATAGTCGTAAGCACCATCGATATCGCTCATAAGAGTGCCATAACCACTTGTTAATTTTTCGATGTCTTGGTCAGATGCAGCTGGAGATGATTTTCCCCAAGAAGAGCTTCTGAATGCACCAGTTAAATCAGTGCCATTGCCAAGGATTACACTATTAGTTTCTCCTTCTTTAACAGTTGCTTTGATAATTGCATCTGAAGCTGACCAATATGGAGATGTTACAAAGTTTTGAATTTTGTTATTGTAAACATCAAAATATTGATTTGAGTATAGAGGGATTTCAGGTACTAAATAGTTCCATCTTTGTAAGAAGTATCTATACCATTCATTGTATACTTTTTCATCAGTATCGAATTCGCCAGCTGGAGTACAGTTGTAAACCATAGCCATTGATAAGAAGTCCATACCTAATTGATATTTAACGCCTTCATAAGTAACGTATGCAAATCCGTCTTCATCTTCTTCAACCATATCAATTGTTATATTTGCGCCAATTTCATCGTATACAGAAGTGAAGTCTTCACGTTCGAAAGCGTCTTTTAATGGATCGCCAGTGTATCCAGAAGGTTGAACATCGTCAGTTGTACTTGCATTTTCATCAGAAACAGAATTACTAGCATTAGTACTTGAATCACTAGCGTTAGTAGTTGAATTATTGCTTGTAGCTTCTTTGCTAGTTGTAGTAGTTGCTACACAACCAACTAAGAAGAAAGCACCTAATGCAAGAAACATAAAAGATAATAATTTCTTTTTCATATTTTTCTCCTTTTAATTTTGATTTTGCAACTATATTACCAAAACACATAAACAAAATCAAGTGCTTTTTTAAAAAAAATTAAAGTCGTTTTATTTGAAAACGTTTTCGTTTGTGATTTTGGCTATTTTTCGTCAATTTTTTAAACCCTTATATAATAAGAAAAAAATAAAAAATGACTTTTGTGTATATATTAAGTATAAAGACTTTTCATAACCAATGAAATTATTCTTTTAATTCTTTCAAAAATTGTGGTAATAAATAAATTGGTTTTAATTCTAACATTTCATCATGCGAAATATCATTTTGATAAAATAATACTCTTCTAGATACTCTTGATGAATACTTTTTTGAAAACTCATTGATTGATTTATGATTTTTTGAGCCTGATGATTTCACTTCTATTGGAATTAACTTTGACTTATAATCAATAAGAAAATCTATTTCATAACGATGTGTTTGATTTTCTAATTTCCATGTATGGTATAGTAATTCTCTACCATATGAATTTATAATTTGTGCGGCCACATTTTCATAAATGTAACCTAAATTGGCTTCAAGTTTATCACTTAAAAGTTTATTATAAATATTTTCATCTACTAATGACTTACTGTTAAATATTTGAGTGATGAACAATCCAATATCAGCAAAATACAATTTATAAGAGTCAAAATCTTTTGTTAAATTCAACGCAATAGAAGGATCTTTTACATTACTGCATAACAAGACTGTCTTAGAATCAATTAAATCAGCAAGAAATTCTTCATCTTTGACTCTTTTTCTACTTTTTGTTGCTTTACTAATAAAGAATCTATTTTTTTGTAACGCAAGTTGCCCTGGAATCGATTCGAAAATAGCTGAAATTCTTCCACTAGAATCAATTTTTCTAAAGTCGTCCTTATACAGATTGATAATTTCTCTTTTTATTAGATCAATTTCTTGAAATGTTTTTTTATTAATGTATGCTTCAACAGCTTGAGGCATACCTCCTACAGCCATATATATTCTAAAATCTCTCATTAATGTTTTGTTAATATATGAACCAATGGCAGTCTTTGAAGAATATATTTTTTCGTAAATCGCATTATCTTTATTACATGCCCAATTGAATTCCTCATAATCCATTGGATAAATATCAATCTTAATTTCTTCAGAAGGAATAAGTATATCCTTAACATTTTTTTTAATGCTAATAAGCGAACCAGTTTCAATATAATCATACCTTCCATCTTTGACTAAATACTTAATTGCTTGACGAACTTTTGGTGCCAACTGGATTTCATCAAAAATAATAACAGATTTTCTTTCATATAATTGTATTGATGTCAGAGCTTGGAGTCTTAGAAAAAAAACATCTAAATTGTAAATATCATCAAACACGTTTTTAAACTCGTTAGAAATATTTGAAAAATCTATTATTATGTAACTTTGATAGTTTTCCCTAGCAAAATTTTCTGCTATAGTGCTTTTCCCAACACGTCTTGCCCCCTGCAAGAGTACAGCATATTTTCCTCCATAGTTTTCTTTCCACCATTTCAATTTGTCTGTTGCTTTTCGTTTAAACATTTAACCATCACCTCTATATATTATATATATTATATATCAAAATGCATATTTGCAACACTTTAAATCTAAAAAATGTGCATATTTGCAACATTATTTTGAGCAAAAATGTGCATATTTGCAACATCCAAAAAATAAACGGCCATTAATTAAGCCGTTTTGTCCATAAATATATTAAAAATATCTCTTTTTGGGTATCTTTCTATAACAATTCTTTTCGCTGATATAGGATGAATGAATTCAACCTTGTAGGCATCTAGTCCAATTCCATATTCATCTAGAGAATCCTTATTTCCATATTTAGAGTCGTTATATAAAGGGTGTCCTATATTGGATAGTTGGAATCTGATTTGATGAAATCTACCTGTTTCTATAAATACATCTAACAAACTTAATCCATTCAGATAATTTAATAGATTGTATCTAAGAATCGCAATCTTTCCATTATCGTTTTTATAAGCGATTCTTCTTTCTTCATCCTTTTCAATATAGTCAACTATAGTACCATTATCTTTTTCAAGTTTCCCATGTGCTATCGCAAGGTAATGTTTTTTAGGCCTAGATTGATTGAGCCTAGTAGTTGCTTTAGTTGTTTTAGATAGCACCATCAGTCCAGAAACATTCCTATCTAGCCTTTGAATTAGGCCTAAGTAAACATTTCCTGGTTTATTATATTTTATCTTTAAATAATTCTTAGTAATTGATAATATATCTGCTTCTTTTGATGAATCTTCTTGAGAAAGAACTCCAACAGGCTTTTCAACCACTATCACATGGTTATCTTCATAATAAACATTTAAACTTAATTCATTTTCAATTATGGTTAATAATTCAAATGGATGAGAGTTAGGTATACCGTGATCTGAATTAGGAATAATATATAAACAAGAATTTTTATATGATTTACTTATAAGTTCTAAATGTTCTTGTTTTATCGCATCATCGCTTCCACCGATTATTATCGCTCTTGTATCAAGTTCTCTTAGTTCAATAGGATCTATTTCTGGTTCTTCTAAATCAAGTTTAGTATAGATTGAATGATTAAGTTCATAATCTATCTTCATTTGATTGATTATCTCATGTTTTAAACCTAATGGATTTAGATTAGGACCTATCGCAAATATCTTATCTATATTTTTTAATTTCATAGATAAAAGAATCGCAAGTATTCCACCATCAGAATAACCAACTATAGATAATCTATTAATCTTAAGTTCTTCTATTAATTTAATTATGTCATCTCTCATTAAATTAAAATGTAATTCGCCATAAGATGATTTACCATGACATCTTGAATCGACAAATATTAATCTATAGTTATTTAATTTATCAAAGAAATATTTAAATGTTTCTAATGATTCACCATTACCATGTAGAAAAAGAAGGGGATATTCATCTTCTTTTCCATATTCTTCATAATATAATTTGATTCCACTCTTTAAATTAATATACATACTTATACTTCAAATAGTGACATTAACACATTGTATCTACCTTGTGTTATTTCACCCGCATCATATTTAGCTTGTAATACATTCTTAAATTCAGTTTGATTGACGTCATCCATAGAAGCTAAAGCTCCAGGATTTTCTGTTGATATCGCATCAACTAAATATGAATTACAGAATGAGTCAACAGATTCACTTATATTAATAGTAGAATAATCTTCAGCGTTAACTAGATTCTTTAGTAGTATTACAGATTCTATTTCTGAATCAATATGAAAATCTTCTTTTGTTACTGTAGTAGCAGTTAAATCTGATAACATCGATAATAATAATTCTCTTGCGACATTACTAGAATAAACAGATTGAAGAGTCTTCTTAATATATTCATCTGATTCTTCTAATATAGCACCTGATACACCCGCATGTTCAGGTTCGAATTTACTGTATAAATCAATCAAACTAGCTAAACCAGTTTCTTCTTGATAAAAATAATATTTATTTCCTTCATTATCACTATATGTCAACATCCCGATAGATGTTTCAGATAAAAACTTATCAGTTGATTTTATTATTTCTGATGATGAGATTTCTCTAGCGAATGATTTAAGCTTTACATTAGATGAATTGCCTGAAATTAAAGGTAACTCTGTTAAGATTGGAGCTAAAAATACAATTGGGCTAATTAAGAATAAAGATACTAATGTACCCTTGATTAAACTAGGAATACCAAGTGTTTTCCACGCTGTATTTTTAGGTTTTTTTCTAACCGCTATTTTCACGATGATGTTTCCAATGAATGGGATAACGATTAAAGATGCGATTCCAGTAATAAAGAATGCGATTACGAACACTATCATTCTTACAAGCAAAGGCATAGATAATGAACTATCATATGCATTTCTAACTGATTCATTATTTTTGAATAGGATTTCAATATATTTAGGTAATGTAGGATCGCCTTCAAGTTTTAATCCCACAGTTGACAAAGGCATATTATAAAGAAAATCAACAACGATATTTTTAGAAACAAAATAAGCAGTAATAATCGCAATTACCACAAATATTAGTTTAAATATTTTTTTAGGTGCTTTACCGAAAAAGCCAAATATGAAGCTTAACGCTATGAAAGCGAGAACTATAATATCTATGTAGTTCATTTTTCTAACCATCCTTTTTATACTAGAGATTATACATTTTTATTTATAAATTCTCAACTTTATTATATGTTTTCTATACTGATGTATTTGATTAACATTATTATGTGTTAATTAAAAATGTCCCGTTTTCCAAAACAAATTTCTGTTATCATCGTTATAAAGTTCTATAAAGATATTGTTATATAAACATCTGTTGTTTTTAATTACAATTTTTACCTTTCTAAATGCTATTTTTCAACTTTCCAATAACCGGTTTTATTAGAACCAACACGTTCTATCAAACCAAGCTTTTTCAGATGAGATATTATATTATCAATAGATGTCTTTCCTAAATCACATTTTATCGTAAGTTCATTTTTGGTAATATTTGGATTATTTCTAATTTCAGCCAACACTTTTATATGAGAAGTATTAAGTGATTTATTACCCACTTTATCACCCACTTTATTACCCACTTTATTACCCACTTTATTTATTCTATTAAATGGGATTGTAACTAAAATTGTTCCATTTGAAATATCAATAACATCTTTTCCATATGTTGATGTTATGGTAGGAATTCCTCGCCCTGTTTTTTCACTTATATGTAGTTGCAAAAACAACTCTGATAATTTTTCGTTAACAGGAACAGAATGTCCCTTGTAAAACCCATTTAATGTTTGAAGTGGAGCCAATTCTCCTCTAGACAAGATTTCAATTCTATCATTATAAACAGTAATCATAGGTTCATTTAAATCAACCCATTTGTTATGAAGAAAAGCATTTATAACAGCTTCACGATATACATCATAATCAAAAAGCATTACTTCTTTTCGCTCCATAACTCTATTATTTTCATCAGCCTGTGGCACATTTAATATTTCGCCATAGTTAAGAACTTCATAGAGTGAATTTAATAGGCATTTATAGCCAAATTCCTTTACTGAATACATCTTGCTTGCCTTTGTTTTCCCATCAAATATTGCTAATCTAATAGGAATATGTGAATTATCTGATAATAATTGAGCCATAATATTGTATTTTCCATCACTGGTTAATAAATGAAGATTAACTTTAAAAGTATCTACATTAAGCGTTAATCCCTTTGATGAATAATACATAAATAACTGATTAAATGTTAAATCTTGATATTCAGAAGCCTTATTATTTATTGTTGGTAATCCATAAGTTAATACCGAAAACAAAAACGCTTCTCTTTGTGGATATTTTCTTAAGTTTTCTTTGCTTGAGCCTATTCTAATAAATCTTGTGCCTCCAAAATCTGTAGGCACAATCTTTGCTGCTGGGATACTCAGAACAACAATTCTTTTACCATTAAATGTAGTTTCTTCAAAAAAGAAAGGAATACTAGGTGATGTTTTTCTAGCTAAATAATGTTGTATTGGTTCATGATTTATATCTTTATTATAGTTAATCTGCATACCTAATACTTCGTGAGTTTTATTATCTATGCCCCATATTAGATATGCATTATCTTTTCCAATAATAGCAGCACTATTTGATAAAGCCGATATATATTCCCCAATATCATCAATATCAAAATAATTGTTTTTAAACTCAACCCATTCTAATTCATCATCATAACTTAGACATTCTTTAATCAAATTTGTTAATTCGTTCATTTTATTGCCCACCTTTGTATGTATTTATTATATCATTAAGTGGGTAATAAAACAATAAAAATATAACCTAAACTTTCGTGAATATTCAATTCGCCTATATTAATGTTTCTAATTATTTCATCGTAAACGTAAATGATTTCCAGACTCGAACACTTGATATTTTCCTTTTACTTTATTTGCTTGTGAAAGCATGTTAAAACACTATAATTGATATTTTACTTCAGACTAGAACCTTGAACGTACAAATTTGCCAAAAAAGTGCTGAAAAAATGCCTCTATATGTTTCCCAGAACTACAAAAATGTATGCTCAGCCCTACACTGAAACTACAGTAATGCTGACATTACTTAAGACATGATTTGTCTTGATATACCTTAATTAGCCATAAAACCATCAAAATGCCTTTATGCTATTTTGTCTATTATCTTGTCAGCAAACAAACAGTTTATACATACGCGCAGTAGTAATAAATGCTGATAAAACACTATTTTTCAGGGTGTGCGATTATTGTAGTGCTGATATTTTATTTTAAAACATATTATGTAGTTTTAAGAATTTTGTATCATTCATTTGCTCGTTAGTGATATATTTACCATCTTTAAACAATGCGTATGTTGTAATAGGTGTAGGAGCATTTTGTGCTTCTTCCTTACTATTTATATGAACTGTTTTAAATGGAATATTATTGTCTTTAGCTGTTTGTTCTACAATTGGAACATATTTTCCATTAAACGGGCATTGACTTGTATAGTATAAAACATAGCCTGATTCTTCAATATGTGGGTGTTTTGCACATTCTTTAAACATTGGTTTTGATTCATTCTTATCAAATGGAAAGTACCATAACTGTATTCCATTATCGGCTTCATCTGCTACTTCAAAACCTTTATACTTTAAATATTTTGGGTCAGCTAAAAATGGTAATTTCTTTTTACTAGATAAAATACATAATC
>CALCVH010000086.1 GCA_937907585.1 uncultured Bacillota bacterium
TATTAAGCCAAATAAAATAATTATGAAATTTTACTTGATTTATTTATAGTTGGCTCATAATAGTTCTTTGTGTTTCATTTAATTTTTAAAGATTATAACTAATCGCAAAATTACTTTTTTTACGAACAGCTAAATAAATCATTAATTAATAGTTAGATATATTATATCATATTACCTATATAGTTGAGTGGTAATATATTTCGTTCAAGTGTTCAAGTCTGGAAATCATTTACGCTTACCCTGCAAATAATAAAAAATGAACTACTAAGTGTTCAAAATATAGAGTTCGATCCTATTCTAAGTATAAAAAAGACCTAATACTTATGGTATTAAGTCAGTTCTACTATAATTGTGGAGCCGAGGAGATTCGAACTCCTGTCTTAAATAACATCCTACCCACTTTCTACATGCTTATTACATATTTATAAAACATAAATCCTATGTACAAAACTTATGAGTTTTCCTTTATTGTCTTTTTGCAGTGTCTAAAGGGAACATTTGCAAGCATCCTCTCATCTGAACCAGATACTGCTATAAGAGGAATAAGCAGCACTAGTGCTTGGCTATACTAGCAAGCGTAAGCGTAATTGTTATTAGCTTTTATATTTAGGGTTGTAATTTAAAGTCTACCGACTGCATGCTTATGAATCACCCATTACCTAATCGATTCCATAACGACCCCATTTATATATTATCTAGAATTGAGTTTTTTAAGCCTCATTTCTTGATCTTTTTGTTTTAGTGATTCTCTTTTATCGAATAGCTTCTTTCCTTTACAAAGTCCTATTTCTACTTTGCATAAACCATTAGATAAATACATCTTTAATGGAATTAAAGTTACAGATTCTAGCTTTAATTTCATTGTCCATTTTCTTATCTCTTGTTTATGAAGAAGGAGTTTTCTATCTCTTAATTCATCATGATTATTGATGTTTCCTTCTTTGTATTTAGATATATGACAATTACAAAGAATACATTCACCTCTTTTGATTTGGGCATATGAATCATTGAGATTTACTTTGCCTTGTCTTATTGATTTAATCTCAGTTCCTTTAAGTTCAATACCAGCTTCTAAAGATTCTAGTACAAAATATTCATGATGTGCTTTTCTATTTGATGCGATTATTTTTATGCCCATAGTTAACTCCTTTTTCAAATAAAAAGACACTTTATTAAGAGTGTCCTAGAGAGCTACAGCTAAAACTGCGAATACTACGAATAATACTGCTATACCTAGAGTGATATAAGTCATTATGACTTCAAATCCTCTTGCTTTTTGGTTAGCGAATAATCCGCTCTTTTCACCAGTTAAAGTTTTGCTTGAATCCTGTTTAGAATCCTGTAGTAACACTATAACAATCATTAATATAGAGAATATTAATAATAAAACTTCTTTCCACGTGAATGCCATAATATTGCACCTCCTAGTGCGTCTTTTAATATTATATATTAAGAAAAACGCAAAAATCAAGTATTTTTTTAAGTAAATAATACAATTTATTGATATTTTTTATTTTAATCTAATTTAAAAGACATTTTATTTATGTTTATGAAGCAAATAATATATTAATTATCTAATATTTTCATCACAATATTTTCATTTTAATTTCTTATTTTCTATACATTTAAAAAAATGATATTTTATCAAAAACCCTCTATAACTTGCCACAGGAGGCATTTTTCAGGACTCTGTGGCACATTATAGTATGTTTTATATGTCATAACTTGCCACAGCGCTATTTTTACTTAATCTCAAATTCATTAAAATTTGTGTTGTTTTCTTTATAATAATTTACATATTTAAACAAAAATCATCATAATAAAAACTCTGCATTTTTAAGATATGGATAATCTTTAATACAGAGTTTTTTATATTAGAATAACTTGTCTATATTGTCACTATTTAAGTACAGTAACTTCTACTACATGTGGATTTAGTCCATTGTACCAGTAAGCGAAGCACTTAACATCAATATAGTCGCCAACTTTTAATTCTTTTACTGCTTTATATACATCAGAATCTTTATCTCTTAAATAAGATTCAACAGTGAATGTATATGTATTAGTTCCATCAGTAACATTGAAGTATAGATCGTCACCTTCTTGGCCTGAGTTATCGTGTTTATATAACCAAGCAGCTTCTTGTGTTTGTTCTTCTGCGTCTTTATAAGTAGATGCTACAACTTGTAATGATTTGAATTCTAATTTAGCGTTTTGATAGTTGATTAATTCATCTGTTCCAAGTAAATTTGTTCCATCTACATATTCAGATACATAATATGTGAAATAATCATATTCAAATGTTGCGCCAGCTGCGAATTCAACTTCTCCAGACCATGATGTTTTATAACCAGTGATAATGATTTTTATACCTTCATCTAAACAATTATATGTAGTTTCATCACAAGCTGCATTATAAGCTAAATATCCATTTCCGAGTGAATCTGCTAAATATAGAGTAGCTTTATTATCCCACCAAGATTGTTTATCTTGAACATATAAAGTCATAGTGAATTTAGTGTCTTCTTCTGCGTTAACCCATGCTTCATGCATCTTTGTAACATTATATACTTCTGTGATATGTGGATTTAATCCATTATACCAATATGCATAACCATATGAATCAACTACATCACCAATTTCTAATTCTTTTACAGCTTTATATACATCAGTATCTTTGCCTCTTAAATAAGATTCAACTGTGAGTGTATAAACATTTTTTCCATCAGTAACTTTATAATATAGGTCATCGCCTTCTTGGCCTGAGTTATCATGTCTATATAACCATGCAGCTTCTTGTTCAGCTCCTTCTGCGTCAGTATAAGTAGATGCGACAACTGTTAAATTAGATAATAATACTCTAGAGTTTTGATAAGTAATTAATTCTTCTGTACCCAATTCTCTATTGATATCAATATATCCACTAACACATTTACTATCTGGATCGCCAAATACGAATGTTGCGCCTTCAGCGAATTCAACCTCACCAGCCCATTCAGCTTTATAACCAGTTACGATTATTTGAGTACCTTCAGTTAATTTAGCGTAATCTTCTTCGCTACATACTGCATTATATGCGAATAATCCTAGTCCATCTTCTGATAGTAAATAAAGAGTTGCTTTATTTTTCCACCAAGATTGTTTGTCTTGTACATAACATACCATTGTATGTAATGTATCAACATCAGCTGCTAGCCAGTCTTCATAAGATGTATACTCTACTTCTGTAGTAACACTATCTGATGACTTATCAGTTGGTGCGTCAGTAGGCGCGTTAGTCTGCTTATCAGTTTCTGATGATTTAGGTTCATCTTTAGTTGTTGTTTCTTTAGTTGTAGTAGTTGTAGTTGCACAAGCTACTAAGCCAAAGAGAACAAAAAGTAATGCGATTGATAATAATACTTTTTTCATTTTCTTCTCCTATTG
This sequence comes from uncultured Bacillota bacterium, assembly GCA_937907585.1. Classification (GTDB taxonomy): domain Bacteria; phylum Bacillota_I; class Bacilli_A; order Izemoplasmatales; family UBA1188; genus UBA1188. The sequence goes on from CALCVH010000086.1 coordinate 3,427, forward strand.
TATTTTTTTATTCTTTATTATTTCTATTAAATAATATATTCCTATTAATATCCAAGCTAGGATAAACACAATTATTATTATAACTGAAATTTTAGGAAGTGGACCAAGAGTTTTTTTAGAACGTTGAACTGAATTAGTAGTTGAATCTATTGTTTCTATTTGATCTAGTTTATATAGTTTTGATACACTATCAAACATTTCATCATAATCAACATTTTGATTCCTTCTTCTTGATTTAATCAAGTTCTCTATTAACTCTCCCGCAGCCTGTCTTAAGGCTGTAGAGCCATTAAATACAGGTGTTACGAATGTTTTATCAATATTTGCCAAAACTATCTTAGAAGCCTGAATTTTAGGTGCGTAATATTTATTCTTATCTACTACTTCTTCACCGTTAGAATTAGTATATTTATAGATATTACCTTCGTTATTTAAGTAATCTTGATATTCGTAAGAATTTAATGCTTTTTTAGTTACTGGAACATATCCTTCCGTCTGTGAATAATCAATCTGTGTTTTATTAGTTAATAGATACTGAGCAAATAGCCATGACGCTAATACTTCTTGATTATTCTCTTTATTGAATATGCATAATGATGGACCTTGAGAGATCATTTTAGGATTTGATAAATCAAATTGAGGAACTTCCATCACTTTCATTTCAAATGGGACAACCTGTTCAGCGTGCACATCTAACATCGGTGCGCTTGAACCCATCCATGTAGCCCCAGCTGTAGAATCTATTCCAAATATACAAGATCCAGTATTTAAGTAGTTACCAGGATAACTTGATATTGCGAATGTTGACATACCACGAATCGTCGCTAGTTCATCTATATAAGATAGAATATCTTTTGTAGTATCATTAAATATTAATATGTCACCATTATTAGTTGAATAATTTCCATTGATACTGATATCATCTGATTTTTGTCTCAACATCTGAATCATCATATTATCAGTTGATTTATAAATTAATGGGATCATAGTTTGTTTAGCTTCTTTGATTTCCATCTCTTTCTTGCATACTTTCCATATGTAATCCCAAGTTAATTTATCAGGAAGATTGTATTCTTCACCAAATTCATCTGCGATAGAATCAATTATAGTCTTATTCACATAACAAGCTTCACTGCTTCTCATAAATGGAATAAGATAAGTTGAACCATATAGTTTACATTCTTCCATAAATTTACCTATTAATTCTTCTTGTTTAACTGATTCATATAGAATTTTAGCGCCACCAAATCCATAATTATAATCTTCCATTAAATCATCAAGTTGAACTATAACATTGTTTCCTGTTAAATAAGTTGCGACATGATCTGGATATGATATACATACATTTGGAGTAGTATTAGTTGAAATATTAGTTATCACATCATTATAAATATCTTGATAATTAGTATAAGATTTCATAGTGACATGGATATTTGGATATATTTCTTCAAATGCGTTTATCGCTCTTTGATAAATATTCTTTTGTGTCGCATTTGAATCATTTTTAGCCCAGAAAGATATTTCATATTCTTTAGATGCGTCAAATTCACTAGGCAACTGGAACGCATCTATGTTGGATGCTTTATGACAGGATGATAGTGTGATTACTGGTAAAGATAATAAGAATACGAAGAATAAAATATATATAATCTTTTTCATATTCATCATCCTTTCGTACCGCTCTTAGATACACCAGACATAATCTGTTTTCTAAATATTAAGAAAAGGATTATTAATGGTAATGATATAGCGAATACTGCGGCCATCATCGCAGGAATATTATCTCTACCATATCCATTCTGTCTGATCTCTTGTATACCATTTGAAACAAGGTAATAATTCGGGTTATCAGTAATTAGTCTAGGCCACACATAACTATTCCAACATTCTATAATTTTAAGAATGATTATAGATACGATAGTTGGTCTAGATATAGGTATCATAACTTTCATTAAATATTTTATATCGCTTGTGCCATCTACTTTCGCCGCAAGATATAATGAATCAGGTATCTGCGCAAAGTTTTCTTTTAATAAATAAATATAGAATATTGATGTTATAGATGGAAGGATTAAACCTGTAAAGGTATTCCTTAAAGCTAAATTAGTGATTGTTGTATAATTTGTAATCACAACTAATTCATTTGGAATCATCATTAGAGATAAGAATAATGTGAATATTAGATTTTTTCCTCTAAAATTCACTCTCGCAAATGCGAAAGCTGCGAGTATTGTGATTACAACCATTAGCGATGTGGTGATTACCGCAAATATAATAGTGTTTAAGAAGTATTTCGCAAGTGGGACAGTCGTAAATGCGAACTGATAATTAAATAGAGTAGGGTTAATAGTAAATAGTTTTGGAACATATTCAGCGTTATATTGAGCTGATGATTTTAAAGATGTTAGAACCATATAGTAGAACGGAAATAGTACAATTATTCCCCATATAGCTAACATTATATATGTTAGAATTCTTAATATTTTCGTTCTAACTTTAGTTTCTTTTTCTATTTTTAAATAATCTTTCTTCTCTTTCATATTAACCTCTAACTATAGTGAACATGTTTCTTCTGAATGAGAAGATTTATTACTGTGATAGTTAATACTATCATAAATAGAATAATTGCGGCGCTAGATGCATATGATGGATATCCGCCACTTGATCCATATAACATATCATAGATATATCCAACTATCGTATTCATTCCTGCGGCGTTTAAGTTTACGCCAAATAGCGCTACCGCATCAGAATATTCTTTAAATGCACCAATAAATCCTGTGATTATTAGATAAAATAACATTGGAGATATCATTGGAACTGTAATCTTATAAAATATTCTAAATCTAGATGTTCCATCTACTTTAGCGGCGTCATAATAATCTTTTTTAACACTCGCTAGAGCGCTCGTTAATATCAGTATCTTAAAAGGCATTACTATCCAGATGATATATGTACATAATACAAACATTTTAGCCCAGTGTGGTCCATCAATGAAATCAACTGGGGTAAATCCTAAAAAGCTTATTAACATATTCATTAAGCCAAGTGAATAGTCAGTCTTATCAAACATTATCATAAATACTAATCCAACCGCTAATGTATTAGTAACATAAGGCAAGAAATAGATAGTTTGAAATAACTTCTTAAGTGGTTTAATAGAATTTAAACCTAGAGATATTAATAAAGCTATACCAGTCGATAATGGAACAGTGATTATTACCATTATAAATGTATTAGATAAGGCTCTAATAAAATATTGATCATGTAAAACATATTGGTAGTTATAAAGCCCAATACCATATTTAGTTTGTTGGACGAAGTTATATCCTTCTTCAAATGAATAGATAAATACATCTATTAAAGGATATATCAAAAATACGCCAAGAAACAATATGGCTGGAAGCAAATATAACCAACCTTTATAGTTTACCTTTTCTAAGGGACTCTTTTGGCTCATTTATATTCCCCCTACTTATTTTTATTTCTTATTGTTGATACTAAGTTCTTAATTATATCTATATTCATATAAAGAGTATCTTCAGTGATATTCTTCTTCTTTAATTCTTCTATGATAACAGGTTTTGATTCTTTAGGGATAATGATAGTTTCAACTACTGAACTAAAATCTATATTTGAATTCTTACATATTTCTTCAAAACAAGATTCATCATTTCCCCATAAAAGGAATAGTCCTTTCTGCATATATAACCTATCAAACTGTTGAGTCGCATCAACAAATATAGGCATATCTAATTGTTCATTCGCTACATTTGATGTTTCTTTATCGATGTAGCGCTGAAGCCATTCATATAATAGTTTATTGTTTCTTGTGACTTGGCTAGATTGTCTATTCTGTTCTTTAAGTAATCTTTCATATTTACTCTTATTGAAAATGAATACTTTTCCATCATAATCTACATGATTAGGGTGTCTATCAGTGCACGCAAAGAATAAGGCTACATCATATGAATAAGAAAAATCTAACATTCTTGTAGGAAGATGAAAATGTTGCGCAATTTCTACACAGGTTAATTCATCAAATCCAAATATCTTTTTTAGTTCATCAACGAATTCAAACATTTGAGTGTCTGCTTCATTGATGTGTTCACCTCTTAGTCCTGATGGGATTAAAACGTATTTAGAGAATGCTTGACCACGAAACACATATTGATCTCCTCTTCCATCAAGCGCGTTCATATACTCAGAATAATTATTAGCGATTTTTGATTGTTTCATATTATTCTATTTTAACCTCATATTTTGTTACGTTAAGAACTGTTTCACCATCAATCTGTAAAGCTGTAGGAGTATCAAATTCTACTACTACATGTTTACAAGTTTTATAAGTATAAATCTTATTATATTTAACGTGAGTACCTTTAAATATCTTAAGGAATAAAGATAAAATTCTTAATCTAGATGCGTCATGAACAATTGCGAATGTTACAGTTTTGTCTTTATTAAACCTATCCTGCATCGGAGTGATCATCATTCCTCCACCATAGAATTTTCCTTTCATTGTAGGCGCCAGCAACACTTTTTTATATGTTGATTCAACACCATCAACTATTACTTTAGCGTTAGGAAATTTATATTTTCCAAGTAGACCTCCTAGCGCAATAGTTGTATAATTAACTTTTTTATTCTTTCTAGTTAATTCATCCGCTACTTCGCAAGCGTATCCATCAATTCCATAACCTATTCCATTTATGAATCTTCTTTTTAATCCGTTAACGTAGACTATAGGTAAATCTTTGATACAATCATTTAGATAAACGATATTTTTATCCGCATATTCTTTCATATCGTTCACAAAATCATTTCCTGTTCCTGCGGCGTAAAAATAACATGCACAAGGTAGAGTCAATCCATCTACATAATTTATGAAATGATTTAAAGTTCCATCTCCTCCAACTAAATAAACTTTATCATCTGATTTAATTTTATTAAAAAGTTCATCATAGTTTAATCCTATACAATCAAGAAAAGTTGAATCGATAGGGAATTCATTTTTTAATCCTTCCATAAATTTGGAATCTTTTATGTATTTTGATTTAGTGTTATAAATTACGTATATCATGACGCTCCTAAAAAAGTACTATTTATATTTTTTGCCTGAATAAGTGTTTATAGAATTTAGGTCTGATTCTATTCTTAATAATTCATTATATTTAGATATTGATTCATTATGTTCTAAAGAACCAAAATCAATTAAATTCGCATTTAATCCAACTGATAAATCGGATAGTAAAGTCGATTCGATTTCACCAAGTGATGATTCAATTATCAATATAAAGCCAAAGCTATTAAGGGCTTTATATGTTTCAATAAAATCTGTCAAAGTAGCGAATTTAGATAATTTGAGGATATAGGTATTAGTGTATCTATCTTTAGATAGTTTTTCTATTTTCTTTAAGTCATAATATGGATTAATATCTATAGGTAATAATGTTTTAGATCCAATTCTTTTATATAGTTTTTTATAGTCTTCAGTTATAGAATCTATAAATACATTCTTTATTAAACCGATATTATTTTGTTTTACTAATTTATCGATATAATCAATATATTGGATATTAGTTAGTTCTTTACCATCAATTTTATATGTTTTTGTTTCATTATTATAATAATTAGATGGGTTTAATTCTAAGTAGATTGTAAAATCTGATTGATTAAAACCTGTTATTGATATAGCGGAATTAATTCTATCAAATAGTTCTTTAGTAGAATTAAATTTTAAAGAATTAGAGTCTCTATTAGTCATTAAAGCATTAACACTATAGATATTATATCTAATTTTAGATACAGCTTTTAACGCATCTTTAAATGTGTCAAAATTAAGTGGAACAATTGATACTTTCTTTATTAAATCGATTGGGTCAATCATTAAATCAAATATAGTTGTAGGAATCTTATTAGATTTCATTCCCCCATAATATCTATATAGATTGAGTTTAGAATATGATGATGCGGCAATAGAGGACGCAAGTGATACAGCCATCATCGAATTAATTCCAAGTTTAGATTTATTTAGTGATGGATCAATCTTATTCATTTTTGAATCAATCTTTAGTTGATCTCTTACATCTTCACCAATTAAGGCTTTAGATATCATCTTGTTGATAGATTCAATCGCTTTTGTTACACCTAAAGAATCTTTATCTCTAAATTCCATTAGATTCTTCACATCATATTCTGAAGGAACTTGAACTCTAGAAAAGATATTTGATTCAGTAAAAAGTTCCACTTCTACTGTTGGAATTCCTCTTGAATCTAATACTTCTCTTGCGTATATTTCTGTGATATAAGGCATTATTCCCTCCTTGTCACTTTATAACTTTGAGATATTCCTACTATCATTATTAGTATTTCGATTATCAGTAGTAGAATATTGATTAATGGTTCAAATATACCATCAACAGATAAGCTAAAATTAGTAAAATATCCAAGTATTTCATTAATAAAATAAATAGGTATTGATAATATAACGTCTTTAATAGGGAATCCTAAAGTTAATAATAATATAAAATAGAATACAAATTGGCTTAGTATATACATAAGTCCAGTTAGAATAGGTAAATAGATAGATACAAAATTACCTCTTACATCTACATTTCTAATTATCTGTCTAGTTATATATACAGATATTAGATAGTAGACAATTACAGATAGGAAATCAAATCCTACAAATCTTCTAAGAAAATAACTAACTCCACCTATGATAACTGCGCCTAATAGATATAATAATAAGCCCATAAATATAACATATAAATAATCTCTTATTCTACTTCTCATCATAATGACCTGCTTTATATATTTTTGTGAGGCTTTTAAGTATTAATAGAACGATCATAGAATAAACTATCGTTAGGAATGGGACACTAATTAATCTCATCGACCATAAAGATATATAATTAGTTCCATAAAGAATATGGACCCATAAAGGTGTTAATAATAGTGATACAACAATCTGGTAAATTTGGAAACCTAGATTGACTGCGTTTACATCTTCGTTTTTAGGTAGGACAAGCGAATACATTATAAACATTAAATTAAACGCTATTCCTAAAGAAGATATAATTAACGCAACATTGTTTAAATCATATTTAGATTCTAGTCCAAATTTATTAAAGAAATATATGAATACAGGAATAGTAATTATAGTTAATAATGATTCAATTACTAGAATAATTATTCTTCCTTTTTTAGTTGATAACTGATTTTTAAAATGTAAAACTAGGCCTAATATCAATCCAGAGAGTAATGCGTTTAGTGTGAATCCAATATTAAATGGACTTGATGTTCCTCCAAGTAACCAGCCTAAAACATCTATTATTACAGCGCTTATTGTAGAGTATATGAATCCACAATAATAAGCAATAAAGAATATAGGTATTACACCTAAAGATATAGTGAATATAGTATTTGAAGGCGGAATCCTAATAGATACAAATTCATTTAGCACAATAGACATAGCGGATAGGATTGCGGCCAAAATAAGTTTTCTTAATTTCATTTGAGCACACTCCAATCAATTGGTTCTATTTCATTATTCATTAAAAATTTATTCGCTTTAGAAAAAGGTTTTGAGCCAAAGAAACCGTTATAAGCTGATAATGGAGATGGATGAACAGTCTCTATTATAAAGTGCTTCGGGTTAGTTATTAATGCCTTTTTCTTTCTAGCGTTTGAACCAAACAATATAAATACTACTGGTTCATTTTTGTTGTTTATTATTTTTATTACTTCATCAGTAAATATTTCCCAACCTTTATTATAATGGCTTAAAGGCTGATTCTTTAAGACAGTTAAGGTAGTATTAAGAAGAAATACTCCTTCTTTTGCGATAGGTGTTAGATCACCTGTATTAGGTATATCAATCCCTATATCATCATGAAGTTCTTTATAGATATTAACTAGTGATGGAGGAATCTTTATACCTTTGGGCACACTAAAAGATAGCCCCATTGCTTCAAATTCATTATGATATGGATCTTGGCCTAAAATAACCACCTTAATATTTTTATAATCTGTATATTTAAATGCGTTAAATATATCATCCATTTTTGGGTAGACTATTTTAGTTTTATATTCATTATCAATAAATTCTTCTAATGATTTAAAGTAAGGCTTATTAAATTCAGTTTTTAGAAGTTCATCCCATGAATTATTGATTGTTTTATTCATTGTCTTTAGTCTTATTAGTATTATGGATACAGCTTATTGAACAAGTTGAACAATTACCATCTGTATCCTCACATCCTTCTGGTTTTTTAGTCTTTAAGTTAATTATAGTAACTAAAAAGAATACAATAACTACCGCAATGATAATCAATACTTTAGTCATGGTGCTGACTAAAAATAGATTAAGCATTAGTGTCCTTTACCACATTAACAATATTTAATACATCTTCTTTTATTTTATTTATTAAAGATTTTGTCTCTTCTAAAGTTGTGCCTTTAGATGAGAAATAAATCTTAAGTTTTGGTTCTGTCCCACTAGGGCGAAGCACTACCCATTGGTTATTATCTAGAATAAATTTCACGACGTCACTAACTGGAAGTGTTAATTTTTGAACCGTTTTCTTTTGAACTTGAGTTCTCTTTCTAGATAGATAATCTTCTTTAATTAATACATCTACTCCACCAAGTTTACTTATATGAGCTGTTCTAAAGTAGTTAGTGATTTTAGACATAGTGTCTTTACCATTAACGCCTTCAAACATAATTGATATAGTTTCTTCGATGAAATACCCATATTTTTTATAGATATCTTCAAGCACATCTACTAATGTTTTATTATCATTAACTAGATAATAGTTAGCCATTTCAGTAATTAACAATAATGATTGGATTGAGTCCTTATCTCTAGCGTATGTTTTAATTAAATATCCATATGATTCTTCAAAACCAAATAAGTATTCATAATCAGTCTTTTCAAGTAGATTTACTTGTTCACCAATGAACTTAAAACCAGTTAAAGTTGAGAATGTATTATATCCATAGCTCCTAGCGATTTCGCTACCTAGTTCACTAGTCACAATTGTGTTAAATACTTTGCCTTTCTTTGGTAAAGTACCCAGTTCTTTTCTTCTTGAAAGGATGTAGTTAATTAGTAAAGCACCAGTTTGGTTACCAGTTAAATAGTGGTATTCACCATTATGTTTAACTCCTATTCCAACTCTATCTGCGTCTGGGTCAGTTGCGATCAAGAGGTCTGCGTCTATCTTTTTACCATAGATTGTTGCGAGCTTAAACGCATTTGGGTCTTCTGGATTTGGAAGAGTGACTGTTTTAAAATATGGATCATGTTCCATCTGTTCTTTAACGAATGTCGCATCATAACCACATTCCGCTAATATCCTTTTAGCGGTTTCAGCTCCAGTTCCATGTAGTGGACTATATACTAATTTAATCTTATGTGGAGTATCGAGAGATAATTGAACAGTTTTTGCGGCTTCTATAAACGCATCATCAGTGTCCTTATCAAGTATTTTATATAATCCCATAAGTTTCATTTTATCGATATCTAGATATGGGATACTAAAAATATCATCAACCTTTTCTATTTCTATAGTGACTAATTTAGCTAAATCAGGAGTATATTGACATCCTGTTTCATCATATATCTTATATCCATTATATTTAGATGGATTATGAGATGCGGTAATCATAATACCCGCAATACAGTTTAAGTATCTAACACTAAAAGATAATTCTGGAGTAGTTCTTAATGAATCAAACATATAAGTTTTAATTCCGAACGCAGATAAAACTTTACATGATTCAACCGCAAATTCTCTAGAATTTAATCTATTATCATGAGATACAACAACACCTCTAGATATTTCATCTTTATATTTAGATACTAAGTATTTACCAAAGCCATAGTTAGCTTTTCTTAAAGTGTAGATGTTCATTCTATTAGATCCAACACCCATCACTCCTCTAATACCACCAGTTCCAAACTCTAGATCGCCATTAAATGCGTCAAGAAGTTCATCACCTTTTAATTTATCAAGTTCTTTTTTTAATTCAGGATCCTTTAAAGCCTGATTCTTCCATAATTCTAAATTAGTCATACTTTCTCCATTATTTTAAATATTTTATAATCAACATTACTATAGTTACTACTACAATTATCAACAACATAAATAAAGTGTGTTTTAAAGAACCTTTAAGCGCATCTTTTAGCCCTCCAAATGTTATTGATTTTTTATTTAACCATAAACTGATTTTTCCTTTATTAGATAGATCTATTTCTTCACTATCTTTATCTAATGTAAGTATATCAGTTACATAATATTTTGAATTATTTAATTCTACCTTAACTGATGACTCCATTAGTTTTAGTATTTCATCATTAGTTTTATTTCTTAAATCTGTATCTTTAAATTTAAAATCTTCTAAAGGTACATCATAATCCATAAATGTGACTTTTAAACCAAATTGTTTAGTAGACTTAGTTAGATAATCATTTGCGTTAGTTGTGATTATCGCTCTTTCTAAAACACATCTTTTTTCTTCTAATTTGATATATAGTGGGTATTCACCATTAAATCCTGTTTCTTTTAGTTTTAAATCGATAACACCAGAAATATTATCTATTATATCCATCATAGTTTCTCTATAAAAATCAATATAAGGATTTAGATAATCAACTATATAAT
>CALCVH010000087.1 GCA_937907585.1 uncultured Bacillota bacterium
GCCGCAAGTACAGTAGTTATTACAGTACCAATTGTTCCGATGAACGCAACCAAGATTGTGTTTAGCATCGATCTACCAAAGTTTATTCTAGAATAAGCGTTTGCGTAGTTATATTTGATATTTTCAAATGCTTCTCCAAATGGCACAAACCACTTAAATGATCCCGCAGAACCTTGGAATGCTTGTGCTGATTTAACAGAAGTTAATATCATTATATAGAAAGGGAGTAGAACGATTAAGCCTTGGAGAATTAATAGTAGATAAAGCACGAAGTATTTAAAGAACTGTTGTGCTTTATATACAGAGGCATTCTTATAATAAACATCTGTTTCTATGTCATGAGTTTTATAAGCCATATTAACCTCCTAATAATGTACTCTCTTCTTTGTGAATCTATTAGTAAGTTGTGTAACTACTAAAATGATTAAGAAGAGTGTAACTGCCGCAGCCGCAGCTTGTCCCATAAGTGATGATGATGTTCTGTATTTATATACTAGACCAACGAATGTCATCATCTTACCACCAGCCATATCATCTCCGAATAAGCCGACGATTGATGTATATGTTTTAAATGAACCGATAAGTGATGTGATTAGGATGTAGACGATTAGTGGTGACATTAGAGGAACTGTTATTCTCCAGAATGTTCTCCACTTGCTTGTGGCGTCTATCTTAGCCGCATCATAATATTGTTTATCTATTGATGTTAATCCACCAGTAAATACTAATATCTTAAACGCAAGACCTGCCCAGATAGAATACATTAATACAACAACAATTAGTGTGTTCCATGTAGAATACGCACCAACCCAATCTATATATCCTTTAGATTCAAAATGGTGTTCAAGTGTATATTTATATTCAGTATTAGCTTTTAATACTTTTTCTTGATAATCATATTTATCAGTATATGGGAATGTATTAGCGCCAGGAATTAAACCAGCGTTTTTCTTTTGAATATCATATTTTTCTTGAAGCTCATCTTCCTTTGTAGTTCCATCTGGATTAACACAAATGTAGTTATACCAAGCTTTTTTACCATCGCTTCTCCAATAAGATCTATCAAACGATCTCATTAATGGTGTTTTTAATCCTACAACTTCTATTACTGTATTGACAGGACCCATCGAATATCCACTCGCATTATCACCTGGATTTGCGAATAGTACAGTAAACGCCATTGATACAGCCATTGCGCTAGTAACATATGGTAAGAAATACAATGTTTGGAAGAATCCTTTTAATTTCTTAATTGAATGAAGGAATACAGAAATTAATAAAGATAATAGTACTGACACCGGAACAGAAACGAACGCAATTAATAACGTGTTTCTAACAGCGTATGAGAATGAAGTATCTTTTATAACTGATATAAAGTTTTGAAATGTAAAATATGATAAGCCATTAGCTTTATCTGCAGCCCTTTGCACTGCGAATGATGATGGTATAGAATCATAGTTTCTAATGAACGCAATAATAAATGATTTTACTATTGGATAAAATGAGAATATACCAAGTAATACTAGTGCAGGGAGAAGATATAACCAGGCTTTCCAGTTATTCTTTCCTTCTAACATACTATAATAAGTCTCCCTCGCTATCGAATACGAACATCTTATTTGCTTTAACAGTTAATCTAACTGTATCACCATCTTCAACTCTTAGTTCACTTGGAACAATTGCTTTAAAGTATTCTTTATCTCTAGTAGGATTTTGAACTACTAATGTAGTATCTCTACCTATAGTTGAAACAATATCTACTTTCGCAGTGATTATGCATTTAGATGAATCTGCTTCATCTTGTAATAATGGAAGTTCTTCTTTTGTTGTTTTTTCAACAACGAAACCTTCAGGTCTGATAGCGACGAAAATCTTAGTTGGATCTGTCTTTCCAGATTTTCCTTCTTTGAAATTGATGTCAGCGACATGAACAAGATCTCCACCAGAATATACATATTTCTTAACAGCTTCGCCGTTTTCATCAGTAGATTCTTGTTCAGTGTATGTACCACCAATATAGATATGGTTATCAATCAAAGTACCTTCAAATACGTTTATTTGTGGAGTACCTAAGAACTTTGCGACAAATAAGTTTGCAGGGGCATCATATACATCTTGAGGTTTACCAATCTGTTGAATTACACCATCTCTCATTACTACGATTTCATCAGAAATTGACATAGCTTCTTCTTGGTCATGTGTTACGAAAATAGTAGTGATTCCTGTTTCTTTTTGAATTCTTCTGATTTCTTCACGAGTTTGAAGTCTTAATCTAGCATCCAAGTTAGATAAAGGTTCATCAAGCAATAATACTCTAGGTTTTTTAGCGAGAGCTCTTGCGATAGCGACACGTTGTTGTTGACCACCTGATAATTCGCTTGGCTTACGATCAAGGTATGGTTCAATATCAACTAACTTCGCCATTTCACGAATAGTTTCTTCTTTCTGCTGTTTAGGAACTTTAGCATTTTCTAGAGGGAATGCAATGTTTTCTCTAACAGTTAGATGAGGATATAGAGCGTAGTTTTGGAATACTAAACCAATTCCTCTTTTCTCTGGTGGAATTTGTGTAACATTGTCTTC
>CALCVH010000088.1 GCA_937907585.1 uncultured Bacillota bacterium
TAAGAATGGCTACTTTTAGTATGCGATTATTAAGCCAAATAAAATAATTATGAAATTTTACTTGATTTATTTATAGTTGGCTCATAAAAATAGCTAATATCAATTTTGATTATACTAATTATATTTGATAATTTAAATATCTTTTTAATATTTTGTTTTTAACTATATTTTTCTTAAAAACTGAAGTTTATAAGGATTCTACCTACAAAACTTCAGCTTTTAATAAGTTATTTAATTATTTTCACTTTGAAGCTTTACGCTATCATAAGATTTTAAGTTATAGATATTAACTAAATAATAGGCAGTTTGTGTATATGTTGGATCATATACATAGGCTATAACTTCAACACCTATTTCTTTATTCTTTGAAATATACATCTCAAATACATTTCTAGTTTCAGGTGTTCTACCTTCTGGAGTAAACACAATTTCTACGCTATCAATAAAATAATCATTATCTAATAACCTTTGTTTTAAATTACTAACGATTGTTTCAACATCTGATTCTTTTGTTAGATAAACATTTAAGTCACTACAATATTGGAACACATATGTGAATGCGCTTGTATATTCATATTGAGTAGCTTCATCTGATGACATATCAGGAAATTTATCAGTTAGATTTGCAAGATATGATTCAATTTTGTCAATTGGATATTTAGGAATTGGTAAAGTATCTCCGCCAATTAAAGATATAATTGTAGTTAATTCATCATTTGTAGATACGCTTGAAATACTAAAGGCTATATTCTTTGTTGATGATAGATAGATTATAGTTCCTTTATTATCAAATTCTGTATATCCATTATTTTTAGCCCTAGTTACTATTTCTTCTTTTATAGAATCAAAGCTTGAATCAGGCATAGTATAGATATATAAAACATTTGATGAATATTCATATCTTTCCGCAATATTAATTCTAAAATCTAATGCGGTCTCATTAGGTGAATATGATGTATATAGATTTTGAATATCTTCTGATTGGTATGGTACCTCATGCGGTTTAATCGTTAATTTAACTACAGTGTAATCTCCATCATCAAATAATTCATAATGTAATTCAGTTGAATAATCATTAGATAATCTATATTGACCTAATTCTAGATATCTAATCATATAATTGTTCTCAAGTGAATCTAAGAAGAAATCAAATGAATTATTATTTATGTATGTTAAAGTTGCGTAAATATAGAATTCTTTTGAATCTTCTTTTTTCTTTATTTCAAAATCTTTAACATATTCCATCTTAGGTATACTAACTGTATACTCTAGTTCAGTTAATACTTCTTCTAATTTTGTACTATCCCAATTATCAAATGATACAGGATTAGTTTTTATAGATTCTTTATTCGATTTATTAAATGAATAAGATAATTCACCATTTTCATCAACCATTTTGAATGATATACTATTTTCACTATTATTATAAACGATATTGTTTTCACTTAATTTAGATGAAAAATATTCAGTTCTTACTCCATCAACATATCCTTCGTTAACTACTATAGTAATTTCATAACTATTATCATCTAATTTATATATTTTGTATGTGCCTCTATAGAATAGTTCTGTATAAGGATTAACGTTTTGTTTTATCAACCCATAGATTACTAATTCAAATTCATTTTCTGTAAAGAATGTCATATGTGAATTAGAATTATAACTAATTAATTCTTCATTACCATATTCATTATTCTTATATGTAACAGTGACGTTATTAAAATCAAATGTTGTATTTTCTATTAATTTTTCATAATTATCATCATGATTATCTTTATCAACATCAACTAGATGTGTTGGACTAGTATCTATTCTATTTAAGCTTATATTGCCTTTCATTACTAATTCAGTTCTATTTAGATTGAATGATAGATATGTAGACATAGAATATGTGTCATCATCACTGTCATAAGTTATTGATGTAGGTATAAGCATAGGAACGCTAAATTCACTAATATGGTAATTATGACTAAATTCATCATTTAATCCATCATAATATGTGTGTGGATCATGAAATATTATAGAATCACTTCTTGATTCATATATACCTAAAATAGCGTATAATTTATCATTTTTATCTTTTAATGATATTTCATATTCTCCAAAACTTATGTTAAGTATCGTGGTAGTAGGGAATAACATTATATTTAGAGATGATAAAATATCCTCAATATCATCTTTAGTATAATTAGAATTAGGATATTCTACTGTTCCATCTAATGATTTTGATGCATATTCCAGGTGATTATTTTTAGTTAAGTTATCAGGATTAATTGTATCAACGATTGTGACAGTTAAATTAGCTGATAATTCGTTATTATATGAACAAGTTAGTTCTACTGTCCCAGCTTTTAACGCTGTAATAACATATCCATCAACTGAAATATAATCTTGATATTCATCACTAATATTAATAGATAATTTATTCATATCTATTTCTGCGTCTAATGGATAAATATCAATATGAAGTTCTATTGATTCATTAACATTTAAAGTTACATCTTTTTCTTTAAATTCTATTCTTTCTACTTTTGGTTTAGTGGTATTTGAATCACTAGGTACATCAGCTGTAGTATTTAATTCTTTAGTTATTGAATCAATAAAATTTGTATTAGTAGAACTAGTTGTATCTGTACATCCTACAAGGAATAAGGCTAAAAATAGTAATGTGAAAAATAGTTTCTTAAACATGTTTTCCTCCGTCATTTCACCTATTATTATATTATATTCATATAAAAATATGAAAGATTAATTGATATACAGATAATAAGATAGAGAAAAAAGTAAAAAATAGAGAGGCAAATTCGCCTCTCTATTATATGGTTTAACTCTTGTTTTGTTTATTGCATGAACAATTATTAGAACACTTTAAAGAGTAATAATAATCTTTTAACGCTTTAGAACCATTCGCATATTGGCATTGTGAACATTCACCTGTTGGAATATGTTTGATTCTTTTATAGATATATGAACCTATTATATAAAGCAGATATGCGCCTAACAAAACAATTATTATTATCTCCCAAAATTTCATATTATTCTTCTACTACTGGGTGAGCTTTATTATATTTAACGATTAAGTATATTGATAAAGCAATTAGTGCAGCAAATATGAATGAAGTCCACCAGAAAGTTCCTACTAGATAGATTATTGTAGCAACTACATAAGATGTTAAGAGCCAGAATAATAAAGTGCCTTTGAATGATTTATTTGAGAGTTCTGCTTTAGCAGTTGCGACAGCTGCGAAGCATGGGATTGTTAACATATTGAATGCGATGAATGCGATTAATCCCGCAATATTAATGTTAGTAGCGTTTATTGTAGCGTGTGCTGCGTTTACGCCATCTTCATCTAATACAATATTATATAGTGTTAAGTATGCATCAGCTTTTTCTTCTGGTGTATCAGCTGTTTCAATCTTAGCTTTGCTTGAAGCTTGAGATAAAACTTGGAAAGTTGCTATAACGTTTTCTTTAGCGATTAAGCCAGTTACTGCAGATACTGGGAAAATCCATCCGCTTTCACTTAATTGGCTACCAAATCCAAGTGGAGTAAATACTGGAGTGATTGCCATACCGAAGTGAGCTAATATTGAATCGTTTTGGTCTTTATAATCATCTTCTTTAATTTGAGTTACATATTCATCATATGATACTAGGAGAACTGGGTTTAATACCGCAATCTTGAACGCTTCTTGTTCTGCTTCATCTTCTAATTCTTCATAGTATGTGATTACATCACCGAATCCGATTGCGAGTTCACCTTCTTCATCAAATGCTTCTAAATCATCATATCCTTCTAGAACTGCTTTATATGCAGCGTTATCACTGACCATAGTTTCAAATGTTTCATCAGCGATTCCATTTGGATCAGCTTGTTCAATATATTTTAAAGTTGATGTGAAGCTTTGTAAGAACCAAATAACTACTGTAGATAATAGAATGATTGTGAAAGCTTTTTTAACGAAGTGTTTTAATTTATCCCATAAGTGAATCATTAATGATTTAAATTGAGGTAATCTATATTGAGGTAATTCCATAATGAATGGTGGAACTTTTCCTCTCATAGTTGTATTTCTCATAAGTAATACAGTAATGATTGCGACAGTGATACCTAATAAATACATTGAATATGTAATTACATCAGCATTTCCTACACCAAAATATGATACGATTCCACCTGCGATTGCGGTAAGAATTGGAAGTTTAGCTCCGCATGAGAAGAATGGAATAACTCTTACTGTAGCGGTTCTTTCTTTATCATCAGCGAGTGTACGAGTATTAATCATCGCTGGAATTGAACAACCAAAGCCCATAATCATAGGCATGAAGGCTCTACCTGATAAACCGAACTTACGGAAAATACGATCTAGAATAAATGCGATACGTGCCATATATCCTGAATCTTCTAAGATTGAGAAGAAAAGGAATAATAATAGTATTTGAGGCAAGAATGATAATACAGCGAATACACCAGCTAAAATACCATCAACAATTAATCCAGATAACCATGGAGCAGCGTTAGCTAGAGCTAATCCTGCAAGATGTGACAACCAGTCAGTAAATCCAATTAGTAATGATTGTAACATTACACCAGGAGAATTAATTCCTCCTTCGTGCCATAAGCTACCAGCAAAATATTCACTATTAGCAAATGAATCTGATTTGATTAATTTTCCTAACCAGAATAAGTTTTCAGAGAATGTTAAGTGGAAAATTAAGAATAGAATTGCTAAGAAGATTAAGATACCAAATACTCTATTTGTTAATACTTTATCAATCTTATCAGATTTAGCGTAACTATCTAGTACTTTCTTTCCTTTTTCGTTAACCTTTTCTTCTCCTTTTGTTTTAATAGTTCCAAATTCATTTGAAATGAATTTATATCTAGCATCAGCTATTATAGCTTCAAAATCTTCTCCAAAGGTATTATCTTTGAAAGTGGATTTGAATTCATCTACTATATGAACTAATTCAGGATGATCTTTAACTTCTAATTCATCATATTCAGCTAATTTAACTGCGTGGAATAATGGATTTTCTACTTTCGCAGCTTCAAAAGCTATTCTGCAGTCATTAATTAAATGATATAAATTAGAATCTTTTAATACAGTATGACCAACCTTGCCTTTCTTACAAGCTTCATAAGCTCTTTCCATTAGTTCTACTGTATTATTTTCTTTAAGAGCACTGATTCCTACAACTGGAACTCCTAATTTTTCTTCTAATACTTTAATATTGATAGTTTCATTATTCTTTTCAATAACGTCTATCATATTTAAAGCTACTACAACAGGAACATCAATTTCTAGTAATTGAGTTGTTAAATATAAGTTTCTTTCTAAGTTTGTCGCATCAACTATATTGATTACACAATCAGGATGTTCATCAAGGATATAGTTTCTCGCAATTACTTCTTCTGGTGTATATGGTGATAATGAATATATACCAGGAAGGTCAACTATCGCTACTTGTTCAGAAAGTTTTTTATAAACACCTTCTCTTTTGTCGACAGTTACACCAGGCCAGTTACCAACATGTGCAGTTGAACCAGTTAGTGAGTTAAATAATGTAGTTTTACCACTGTTAGGGTTTCCAGCAAGCGCAAATTTAAGCATATTATTTAGAACCCTCCATTTCTAAGCTGATTAGTTCAGCTTCGTCCTTTCTTAAAGTTAATTCATAACCTCTTATTGTTACTTCTAGTGGATCGCCTAATGGTGCTTTTTTCTTAAGTAATACATGAGCACCAGGAGTTACTCCCATATCAAAGAGTCTTCTTCTGACTTTACCACTCCCAGCGACACTTACAATGTTGCCTTCTTCGCCAATTAAAAATTCGCTTAATAATTTAGTCATTTATCCTCCTACGCAACTAAAATTTTTCTTGACACATTACTATCTAAGGCAAGTCTTCCTTCCTTAACTTGACAAATAGTGCTTCCACTAGTACTAGATAAAACAACAATAGTACTATTGATAGTGATACCTAAACTCTCCAAATGTTTTTTAGTTTTTTCATCAACCAATATCTTTACAATTTTTAATTCTGTATTAAGTGGTGCTAATATTATAGGCATAGTAAAACCTCCCTAGTTAGTTATAACTAACATTAATATACACTTAATATTATATTGTGTCAATAAAAAAATAATTATATTTTTAAAATATAACTAAATTTCAACATATTTTAAATTGTTAGTCATATCAAATTAATTATTAAAAATAAAATAAGAGAGTTGTGTTCTCCCTTAATTTATTAAAATAATATTTCTTCTTCTATATTTAAATCGTATTCTTTATCAGTTTCTACTGATACACTGATACTATATCCATATAAAGAAATAGATTTAGTATAATAACATTTATCTTTATAATAAACTAATCCTTCTTTAGATGGAATATTCTTTATTTCATCTATTGTTAAACCTATTCCTGTTGATTTCGCTAAAGCTTCTTTTAAAGTCCAATATTTATTAAATGATGCTTTAGAATCTATTAATTTAATAGTTTCATCATCAAATGAATATTCAATAACTCTATTATTTAGTTTATCTCTTTTTTCAATATCTATTCCACATTCATTATCACACATGATAAACACTACATAATTATTTGTATGAGATATATTAAAATATCCATTTTTACTATATGGTTTTTTATATTCATTATAATAAATTTCATCATTAAGATATTTATGAATAAAATAAGCTGCGCCTAAAGATAGAAGTTTATCATCTTCATTCTTATATGATTCCATCTTTTCTCTTCTTTCTTCGCTAATAAACTTAACTATTTCTTTATAATATATTCTTATTTTACTTATAGTTAAATATCTTATTAAATAAGTTTTCATAATTGGATTATACAATAAATATATAAAAAATGGAATTATGAAGAATTCCGCATTTTATTTATAAATATCTATTTTCTAAATAGTGTAGAATAATATGCTTATACTATAAATATTCTTATATATTTTCTCAAATATCTGTTAATAAAATAATGCTTTCTATATAAGTATCGAATCTTGGAAGTTCAAAGTTTAGTTTTCCTCTTTCCTTTGATGATAATATTCTATAATTCATTTATAAAATCAATAATCATTTATATTTTGTTATATTGTTTATAATTTGTTATAATTCTTTATTTCTTTTATAAAAATATAAGTTATCCAAATTTTGATTTTTTGATATGATTTGGATAACTTATAATTAGTTTTTAAAATAAATCTTCTATTGTAATTACTCTATTTATCATATTGCTATACATATTTTTCTTCAGTCCATATGTTGATATAAGAACTAGTTGTATAGTATTTTTTGTATTTGTAGTTTTTCTATATATATCTATTTTTCTTCTTAGTTTTAATGCGTATTCTTTATCAATTTCAAATTCAGAATTGTAGAATTTTATTTCACAAATAGTTGTTACTCTATCTTTTCTATCTATAACTAAATCTAATTGTGCTCCCTCACTTTCATCATTACTTCTTTTATACCATGGATAATTTGAACTTAAAACACCACCGATAGATAAAGCAGATTTGATTTTATCAATTTGATTTAAACATACTAGTTCAAATCCTAAAGCTTCATAATTGATTCTTGATTGACTAAGATATGAATTAGACCAAAAATGATGATCATTATTGTCTTTGTTCTTTATAAACTTAAGATAAAATAGACTATAATAATCACACAATCTATATACTATTTCTTTTTTATCTCCATATCTAACATATGATTCTACAAAACCTGATACTTCTAATGAATTTAACATTTTAGAAAGAACACCATTATAAGAGAAATTAGCATTTTCAGCGATTTCTTTTCTTGATATACCATATCTGTGTTTACCTAGTAATTCAACAATTTTAGTTATTCCTTCTTCATTTTCAAATAAAGTTGAATAAAGAATATTAAATTCATTCTTCAATGATGCGTTTGAATCAAAAAACATTGAATCTATATTTTCATTTAAAGTTAAATCCCTATCTATATAATTTAGATAATATGGTATTCCGCCAAGAACCATATATAATCTGACTATATCTTCTTTCGACCAATATATTTCTTTTGATACTAGATATTGTTCAGTTTCTTCTAATGTAAATGGTTTTAATGTAATTAAAGCTGAATGTCTGTCAAAGAGTCCGCCTTTATTTTTGATTATCTTATCTTGTATCCAACTAGATGATGAGCCACAAACGATAAAAAGAAGATTATTTTTAGATGAACCATAATGATTCCAAAAGTATTCAAACGATTCTAAGAATTTACTTTTTTTAGAGTCAAGCCAAGGCATCTCATCAAAAAATACTACTAATCTTATTGTTGAATCAAAAGAATCTAAATATTCTCTTAGTGATAAAAACGCATCACTCCATGTTTTAGATTTCTTTTCTATTTTAGATAAGTGGTATAATTCTTTATCAAAATTATCAAGTTGTTCAGATAGATTTTGATTCCTTGCGCCTGTTAATTTGAATGTGATTTTTCCATTAAAGGCTTCATCTATTAAATATGTTTTGCCTATTCTTCTTCTACCACTAACTATAACAAGTTGAGATTGTTTAGAATTGTAACACTTTTCTAATTGTTTTAATTCAGATTTTCTACCGATTAAATTATTATTTTCCATACTTGAATTATATATCAATTAAGTATTAAAATCAATTATAAGTTATCCAAATTTTGATTTTTTTACCACTTTTGGATAACCTATAAATAAAATTTGTAAATGCTTTAATATGTTCATTTATATAATAAATGAGGAATTGATAGCTCAATTCCTCATTATATTTATTCAGTTTGTTCTACAGGTTCAGTGTTATCCGCATGTTCTTTTGCATATTGTTCTTCCATTTCAGGAGTTGGAAGTCCATCTAAACCTGGGAACTTTTCATGTCTAATCTTTAATTCATCAACTAGTCTATTATATTCTGTTTCAGTTAATTCATACTTCTTCATATATAGAACAAATGCGATGAACATTAGTGCGAATGGAACTAATGTCATTAATAACAACATTCCAATCTTTTGATTTGATTCAACTGTAGTAAGCAAGTTTTCTATTAAAGTTGCTTTAACGTCAGATGTTTCAGTTCCTGAATCGATTTCAGATATCTTGTTAGTAACATCAGTTACTCTACAGATTAAATATGTCATAGATGTGAAAGCTACTATGATAGCTGAAGCCATCTTTGTTAAGAATGGTCTAGTTGATGTGATAATAGCTTCTTCACGGTGTCCTGAATGATATTCATTATATTCTACTGTATTTAAAATAGAGATCATCATTACAAGGTAGAATCCATATTGTCCAAAGTTAGAAAACATATATCCAATTGTTAAAATCCAGAATCCAACCATTCCAAGATTGCCACCAAATATACCTACCGCAATCATCATTAGATATCCAACCGCAGATACAATCATCATAACTTTCATGATTTGTTTTCTTTCCCATTTCTTAGAAATCATAGGATAGATAACCATTAATACTGCAGTAGCCGCAACACCAATTGTTGAGAATAATGAGTATAATCCACCTTTATATCCATAAGTGAAATATACATACATTGATCCAACACCACCACCGATAATACCATTACCGATTTGTTGGATTAAGAATATAATTACCATCCACATTAAAGGCCTATTATGAACAACTGTACTAACTACATCTTTAATAGATGCATGTTTAGTTTTTTCTCCTTCTTCTTTCTTAGTATGTGGATTAGGTTCAATAACTCCGAAAATAGTTACACAGATAAACGCTAACGCAAGAATACATACAACAATTGATACAATACCAAATGCAGTTTTTGTTGATCCACCAATTGGATTATCACCAATTGTTAACATTGGAACTAACATAGATAGTAATGTTCCACCGATACCTGCACATAGAATTGCTCTTGAAGTTAAATTGTTTCTTGTGTTCGCATCGCTTGATAAAGCTGGGACCATTCCCCAATATGAAATATCATGCATTGTATAAGTGACACTATATAGTATATAACAAATACCAAAATGTACTACAAATCCCCAACCTTCAAATGGGCTTGTGAATATTGATACAACAACTAGCACAGTTGATACCATACCGATCGCTAACCAAGGTTTAAATTTGCCCCATTTAGTACGAGTACGTTCAATGATGTAGCCCATAACTGGATCGTTTACTGCATCAAATATTCTCGCAGCAACCATTATCGCAGTAACTACACCGATTTGGCCGTTTGTTAATCCTTTTGTCAATAATACGAAAGTTAAAATAAAGTTAGTAAAGAGCTGATAAATGCCATCTCTACCAATCGTGCCTAAAGGATAGGCAATGAGGTTTCGCTTCCTCATTTTCTCATTTTCATCCATATGTTTCTCCTAAAAAAATAAATTGTCAATGACTATTATATTTTATATGAAAATGAGAAATAAATAAAGCATTATTTTATCCAAGTGCTATATCCATAGCCATCATCATCACAAATCCTATCGCAAAAGCGATAATTGAATAGTTTGAGTGACTACCAACCTGCATAGATGGAATGATTTCATCAATTACAACATATACCATCGCTCCAGCTGCGAAAGATAAAATATAAGGTAATGATGGTTTAACTATTGATAATAATCCTATAGCGAGTAAAGCCGCTAAAGGTTCAACTATTCCTGATAAAAAACCATATAGAAAAGCTTTAGGTTTAGAAGTCCCTTCTTGATATAGAGGCATAGATATAATAGAACCTTCAGGGAAATTCTGTATCGCTATACCAATTGATAAAGCTAATGCGCCTGCTAAAGTAATAGATTCATTACCATATAGTGCTCCAGCGAACACAACTCCAACAGCCATACCCTCAGGTATATTATGTAAAGTTACCGCAAATAACATCTTTGTTGTTTTCTTAAAATTAGATTTTAGGCCTTCTTCTACATTTCCTTCATGAGTATGTGGAACAACTTCATCAAGAATTAACATAAAGATGATACCTATCATAAATCCAATTAACGCAGGTAAAAATGATAATTTACCCATTGATTCAGACAATTCAATTGATGGATCAATTAAACTCCAGATAGATGCGGCTGTCATAACTCCACCCGCAAAACCTAATAGGATTTTATGAACTTTTTCATTCATATTCTTTTTCATAAAGAATACAAGTAAGCTACCTAGAGTAGTTCCGAGTAGTGGTATAGTTAATCCAATAAATAATTCCATATCATCGCCTCCTCAACGTAGGGATTTATTTTATTACTAATTAAAATTAGAGTCAAGCGATATAGTAAAATTAAAAACCGCCTATTTATAAGCGGTTTATAATGATTATAATCTTATATTATATACTATTCAGTAAATCTATATTTCTTGAATGCGTGTAATCCTTCGAATACAGCTTCATCTTTTAATTCATCTTCAATTCTTAATAATTGGTTGTATTTAGCCATTCTATCAGTTCTTGAAGCTGAACCAGTCTTGATTTGTCCAGAGTTAGTCGCAACTGCTAAATCAGCGATTGTAGTATCTTCAGTTTCACCAGATCTATGAGAGATCATGCATGTATAGCCATTAGTTTGAGCCATTCTAACTGTATCTAATGTTTCAGTTAATGTACCAATTTGGTTAACTTTTACAAGTACTGAGTTAGCTACATTAGTAGTGATACCTTTTCTTAAGAAATCTTTATTAGTAACGAATAAATCATCACCAACTAATTGGATTTCATTGCCTAACTTAGCTGTCATCTTTTGCCAGCCATCCCAGTCAGATTCTGCTAAACCATCTTCAATTGTAATGATTGGATATTCATCGACCATCTTCTTATACCAAGCGATTAATTGAGCGCTAGTCTTAGTACCTTGTTTAGATTTAGCTAAAGTATATGTTCCATCACCATTATAGAATTCGCTAGATGCAACGTCCATTCCTAAGAAAATTTGTTTTCCAGGAACATATCCAGCTGCCTTAATAGCTTCCATAATTAATTCTAGAGGTTCAGTGTTGCCTTTCTTACAAGAAGGAGCGAATCCACCTTCATCGCCTACTGCAGTATTATATCCTTTAGCTTTTAAAACACCTTTTAATGCGTGGAATGTTTCAACGCCGGCTCTTAAAGCTTCATGGAATGTATCAAATCCTGCAGGAATAATGAAGAATTCTTGGAAATCAACAGTTGAATCTGCATGTGCACCACCATTGATAACGTTCATCATAGGTGTAGGTAATACTTTAGCGTTTGTACCACCAATATATCTATATAAAGGCATATTGTAGTAATTTGCAGCTGCGTGCGCAACAGCGAGTGATACGCCTAATGTAGCGTTAGCGCCTAAATTCTTTTTGAATGGAGTTCCATCTAATGCTAAGATTGCTTTATCAACACCAACTTGATCAGCAGCGTTCATTCCTTCTACTACTGGAGCTATTTTTTCATTAACGTTTTGTACAGCTTTTAAAACACCTTTACCAAGGTATCTGCTCTTATCGCCATCTCTTAATTCTAATGCTTCGCTTTCACCAGTTGAAGCTCCGCTTGGAACGATTGCTCTTCCTTTAGTTCCATCTTCTAATGTAACTTCAACTTCTACAGTTGGATTACCTCTAGAGTCTAATACTTCTCTAGCGTAAACTTTTTCAATTCTTAATAAATCTACCATTTTTGTCTCCTTATTTTTTTATTTACCTGCTAAATTATATTTTTTATTTATGACTTTGTCAAGTTAAATAATATAGCCCTTAAAGGGCTTATTATATTCATATTCATTATTTTGGTTAGAAAATATTTATTTTTTTCATAAAAAATGTTGATTTTCTTAATTTCTAGATAAATAATTTTTATGTTGTGAGGGTTTATGAAAAACGAATATTTATTAAAAGTATATCAAGAATGTGAATCAAGAAATTATGGAAAAGTAGAGTTTCTAGATGCGGTTAAAGAATTCTTAGAATCTATAGAACTTTACGCTGATAAGCATCCAGAACTAAAAAAATATGCAGTACTAGAAAGATTAGTTGAACCAGAAAGACTAATAGAATTTAGAGTTCCTTGGGTTGACGATAATGGAAATGTTCACGTTAATAGAGGATATAGAGTACAATTCAATTCCGCTATTGGTCCATATAAAGGTGGAATTAGATTACATCCATCAGTAAACCAATCTATTATTAAATTCTTAGGTTTCGAACAAGTTTTAAAAAATTCTATTACTGGTCTTCCTTTAGGAGGAGGAAAGGGTGGATCTGATTTTGATCCAAAAGGAAAAAGCGAATTTGAGATAATGAGATTCTGCCAGAGTTTTATGACTGAGCTCTATAGACATATAGGCAGTATGGTAGATGTTCCTGCAGGAGATATCGGTACTGGTGCTAGAGAAGTTGGATATATGTATGGAGCCTATAAAAAACTAGTTAATTCTTTTGATGGCGCTTTTACTGGAAAAGGATTAGAATTTGGTGGTTCACTCGCAAGAACTGAAGCTACTGGTTTTGGATTAATATATTTCACTGAGAAAATGTTAAAAACTCAACTTAATACTTCTTTTAAGGATAAAAGAGTAATTATCACTGGTTCAGGAAATGTTGCGTTATACGCACTTAAAAAAGCGGCTGAACTAGGTGCTAAAGTTATCGCTATGAGCGATTCAAATGGATATGTAGTTGATGAAAACGGAATTAACTTTGATACATTAAAAGTTATTAAAGAAGTTAAAAGAGAAAGAATTAAAGAATATCAAACTCAAGTACCTACATCAAAATATTTTGAAGGCTCAAAAGGAATATATTCTTTAAAAGCTGATATATTATTACCATGTGCTACGCAAAATGAAATTGATTTGGATGCGGCTAAGATAATCGTTAAGAATGGTATATGTTGTGTTAGTGAAGGCGCTAATAGGCCATCATCAAATGAAGCCGCAAAATATTTTGTAGATAATAAAGTGTTATACGGACCTGGAAAAGCCGCCAACTGTGGTGGTGTAATGGTATCAGGATTTGAAATGATTCAAAATTCAGAAAGAGAAAAATGGACATTTGAATACACTGATAATAGGCTAAAGGAAAGAATGGAAGAAATATATGATTCTATATATAAGATTTCATCAGAATATGGTAATTCATATAACACTATATTAGGCGCTGATATATTAGGATTTGAAAAAGTAGCGAACGCTATGATTAAAGAAGGAATTATATAGAAAAAGGGAGCAAAAGCCCCTTTTTCTATATAATATTGATTATTCTTCTTTTAATAAATCTAATAGAACTTCTTTTGCGATTATTAAACCCATAGTCGCAGGCACGAACACTAATGAAGACGGAGCGTGCCTATTTTTATTGTTTTCATCTACAATAACTGAATTAACTGGTTTTTCAATTGAATAGACAACTTTTAAAGAAGGAATATTCCTTGATTTAAGTTCTTTTCTTAATACTTTCGCAAGTGGGTCCATTTCTGTTTTATAGATATCTGATACTCTTAACATAGTTGGATCTAGTTTATTACCTGCACCAGTTGATGATATAATCTTTACATTATTTTTATAGCATTCTTCTATTATATCTATTTTAGATGTGATAGTGTCAATACAATCGATACAATAATCATAGGATTTGAAATCGATATCAGATTTATTATCTGGTAAATAGAATATATTATAAGTTACTACATTAGCGTTTTTATTGATATCTAATATTCTTTTTCTAGCGATTTCTGTTTTATATTCACCTATTGTTGAATGTAAAGCGAATATCTGTCTATTTAGATTAGATGTAGATATAGTATCATTATCGATTAATACGAAATTAGATATTCCAGAACGAGCGAGAGCTTCTACTACGTATCCACCAACTCCACCTAAACCAAATATCGCTACAGTTTTATTTTTTAATTTATCTATATAGTTTTTTCCTAGAATACTTTCGCATCTTATAAATTGTTCATCCATATTACCAAATAAAATCATCCTTAGAGACGATATTTCTTTCATCTAAATCATTGAATCTTCTTACAAATTCTACAAAGTCATCTCTAACTAAAGGTTTCGAGAAATAGAATCCTTGAATTAGATTTGCGCCAGCATTTATTACAAGTTCTAATTGTTCTTTTGTTTCAACTCCTTCTTGTATTACATTACATCCAAGAGATCTGAATGTTTTAATATTAGATACTAAAAGAGTTTTAGATTTTTCGTTATTAGATGCATCCCATAAAATAGATGAATCCATCTTGATATTTAGATAGTTAGTAGACATAACGTTTGATATATTTGAATATGCAGTTCCATAATCATCTAGTGAGAAACTGAATCCTAAATCCATAAGTCTATTAATTAAAATTGAGAAACTCTTTATATTAGACGCTGATGAAGTTTCAGTGATTTCTAAGTTAATCATATTGATTGGAACATTATATTGTTTTAAGAAATCTAGATATCTTTCTACAATGCCTTTTTCAAGCATTTGATAGAATGATAAGTTCACTTCAACATATTTGATTCCTAATTTATCAAATCCATAACTCCATATATCCTGACATACTCTTTCAAAAACGATATCACCTATTTTAGCGATATTTCCATCAAATTCCGCTACAGGTATAAATTCAGATGGAGGAATGTATCCAAGTTCAGAATCATTTAATCTACATAGTGCTTCACAGCTTATAATCTTCTTTGATGTTGAATCATAGATAGGTTGATAATATACTTCAAAGCTTCTATCTTTTATCGCTCTATATAGAGCTTTTTCTATCATTTCATATCTTCTTAAAAAATCAAAATCTTTACCTTTTAAGAATGTTAATTTTTCAGTTAGAACCTTAGGTTCGAATTCAGCGAGTTTATAGTGAGATTTTGGATTATCAATATCTTCAGGAACTTTCGCTATAGATATAATCATATGTGGATCAATAGAGAATTCAGAATCAGTAATTGAATTCTCAAATGTTTTTCTTAATTTTGATTCAATTACTTCAATATTCCTATTCTTATTTACAAGTAATACAAATGTGTCTTCACTATATCTATATAATTCTGATTTAGGAGAACAACTTTCAATTAAGTAAGAGATATAATTGATCATCTTCTTCTTTGATTTTTCATCCATTAATGAATTATAGTAAACTAAATTCAAGAATTTAATATTAATAACTGTGTATTTATAGCCATATTTGCCATATAATCTAACATTTACTTTATATGAAGATTGATTTGGTAGTTTAGTTTCATTATTTATTAAGCCATCATTACAATCGACCGTTAACATGATTCCATATATCGCAATTGTTTCAACTAATGCTTCTATTTGTAAATCAGAATATAAAGCTTGTATAACAATACCAACACTAATAAATAATATGAACCATCTAAATCCTTTCATATATTCATTATCGAGTAATGTCCAAGTTTTAAATAAAGATACAATCGCATTAACAAAATAAAGTAGAGCAATTACATATAAAACAATTATACCCATTTGTCTATGATATACACCGTTTTCATCATAGATAAATATTGTATGAAATAATGGATTAAGACATACAAATACTTCAAGCAATAATATAGGAGTCCAGAATAACCAATAGAACTTCTTTCCTTTATCTTTCGCTGCACCATTAAGCAACATTACATACAATGAAAAAGCAGGAGATAATAAAGTATGAAGAACAAAATATGTCATTGATTCTACTTCATTAGCGATTCTAGTAACTAGTGGGGGAACATCAAGTTCTAAAATGATGTCTCTTACAAAGCTTGCGAATGCTGTTATTAAAAGGTTGATTAACAAAAACGTAATAATATTGCGTTCAGGAGATTTTCTGTAATTTTTAAATGGTCTAAATATTAATGCGATTAGTGCTAATACAAATGTCGCTATATATAGACCTAAACTAAATGGTAATTTCATAATAACTCCAAGTAAAAATATTTAATTATTAGGCCATGTCCTCATTTTTCTAGTTTCGCCATCAATAGTAATCGTTTCATTAAACCATTCTTGATCTTTTAGTTTAGTTTGATTATTAGAACAAGATAGTGCGATGCCTTCAGTTGCACATGAAACAACGATATTTCCATTCATTGGTTTAAAACCAGTCGAATGAATATAATTTCCTCCAATCGCAACACCAGTTTTATCTGAAACTAGTTGTCCTTTTGAGTTTTCTTTTGAACCTGCAGTAGCGATTTCATATGAATCGCATACTGTTGTACAATACACTTCATCAGTCCAAACTGATATTCTATCTATAAATTCCTGTGTTGGGAATTGATTATCCGTTATTCCTGTATATTCATCAGTTCCACAACAACATGTGACTACGCACATCTTAGGTTTAAGTAAAGCTAGGAAATCCACATTAGATGAAGTTTTAGACCCGTGGTGTCCTGCCTTATATAAATCTACTTCAGGCATTGTCTTTTCTTTAGTTGAACCATCATAATATTCTACAAACTTCTTTTCACCCTTCTTCTCTAAATCTCCACCTAGGAAGAAATAATGTTCACTATCGGTATCTTTATATGTGAATAGAGTCAATACTGAATAATCATTTTCATCATCGCTTTCTTGATTGAAATAATAATAATTATAAAGGATTGTCATAGTCACATTTTCAGATAATTCATATGTTCTTTGTGCACCATTTTGATTATTATAACAATCAGCTGCGTAATACCATTTAGCGCCTTCAGTTACTTCATTTTCAAAAGCGGTTATTACTTTCTTATAAGTTTGAGTTGTTTTAGTTGTGTGCTCATTAGTGATGATTGTGCCAAATTCATAAGCTTCAGCGAACTTAGGAAACGCATCTATATGATCTTGATCTCCATGAGTCATAATGACATATTCTAACTTTTTATCAGTACAGTAATTATCTATATATGCGCTAGTTGTATTAAATGAACCACTTCTTGAACCCGCATCAATTAATACATCAGTATCTCCAGCTTTAATATAGATAGAATCACCTGCATAGTCATTACCTAACATCATGAAATGGATTTGAAAATCATCGTATATATCTGTTGCGAAATCTACGTTTGCTTTAGTACCATTATCATGAGTAGTTGTTTTATTATTGTTGTTGGTATCAGCGTTATTAGGAGAGTTTTTAAGGAATTCTAGTCCTGGAATATCAATAATTCCTTTAACCTCTAAAAAATATAACGCAACCGCAATAATCACAATTAATAAAATGATAGTAATAGTTAAAGCAGGAGCTTTTTTCATCCCCTTTTTAACTGCTTTTTTAACCATTCTTTTAGTAGATTTTCCTCTAGGCATAAATGATCTCCTTCAAAATTACATTGTAATTTTACCATATATTTTTTTAATAAAAAAGAATATTTTTTTAATCGATTAATCGGGTAGGATGGGTGGTTAACCCACGTACTCCCACACCATCGCTCATGCGGTCCCGCAAGCGCGGTTCGGCTAACGCTTCCTACTACCAAGCGTCTAGTAGACTTTCACCACCAAGCTATTCCCATGGCGGGGCTTCAACAAAAAGTATCCTAACCACTTAGGATACTAATTGCAGATACATTAAAGATTCTTGCAAAGATATTAACAATATCAAGATTCATTGTCCCATAGTTTTCGAGTCTAATTATATGTCTTCTACTATATCCAACTTGATCAGCCAATTCTTCTTGTGTTAAATTTCTTTTTACTCTTAAATCCTTAATATTTTTAGCGATTCTTTTAGAATCTATTTGTCCATTCATAATATTACCTCCAATCGGGACTATCCAATTGAATAATATGAATGGCACATTAATTATATCATTTATATACAACTTTTAAATCTTTTAATTTATAATCAAGCTCATTTTTCGCTTGAGCTATCTTGTTAAACATTTTGAATTGCTTATTTAAATCATAAATATACTTACTGTATTTATGTTCTCCCTCAGTTTCATTATATATCTTTAAATATGATATGTAATATTTCATTTCAAAAGAAATAATCATATCAATAAATGGGATAACAGATGAATATTCCATGAATGCGCCAGTGTTACTAGAAATCATATAACCATTAGCATGCGATAGCATCTGGGATTCATCATAAACCATCTTCATATGTGAATTAAACACTTTATCATCTACAATAACATCATCAATCAAATCATATACTAACTTATTAATGGAACTACCATCAGGTATAAAACCTAAAATATTATCAAATTTAACTTTAAATGAATCAAAATCAATTTTTTCTATATTATCATACCATAAATTATAAGCATCTTTTAAAACATCATTAGTATTTTCACCATATACATTTAAAATACGATACCTTGTATGTTTAGTCACTATTTCAGCTAAATATCTTTTATCTTCATAATGTGGTAATTTAGCAATATAGCGATTCATAGCAGCTAGTTCAACTAATGGTTTAAATTTGCATTTTACAACTTCTGAAAATCCAAATGTCTTATCAAGAGCAATATTATCAATTCCTAATCCTAATTCTTGAAAAATATAAGATTGAGAATTCTCACCCATTTTTTCTTCAATTAATTGGGCATATTTAAATAAAATTTCTTTTTGTTTTGTTGCACAATTTAAATAAAAATTATTAAATTCATTAGTT
>CALCVH010000089.1 GCA_937907585.1 uncultured Bacillota bacterium
CAAACGGACTAGATAATCTATATAGATCGCCCTTTAAGATTAAGTCTCTATTCTTTTTATATCTTAGTATTCCTTCTTTTGCCTGATCTAATTCTTCATTAGTTAAATCTGGAAGATTAAGTTCATATCCATAAGCACCTAAAGATGCGATATCAACTCTAGTTTTAAATGGAGTTATTCTACCTGTTTGATGGTTTGGAGTAGTTGATACGTGACAGCTCATTGATGATAGTGGGTAGCACATAGATGTACCATATTGAATTTTAGTTCTTTCATATCCATCAGTATCATCGCTTGTCCAACATTGAGGGAAATAGTAGAGTGTCGCAGGATCGAATCTTCCTCCACCACCAGCGCATCCTTCAAAGAATATATCAGGGAATGATTCAGTTAATCTCTTAGCCAAATCATAATATCCAAGAACATATCTATGATATAATTCACCCATTCTAGATGGTTCTAAAGAATTAGAATAGAAATCAGTTAAGCTTCTGTTGTGATCCCATTTAACATATTCTATATGATTGTTTTCTAAGATCTGTTTAATTTCATTATAAATATAATCCACAACTTTTTTATTAGAAAAATCTAGTACTAATTGGTTTCTCGCTCTAGAAGGTTCAATTCCTGTTTTGACTAAAACCCAATCAGGATGGTTTTTATAAAGGATTGAATCTTCTGATATCATTTCAGGTTCAAACCACAAACCAAATTTCATATTCTTCTTGTTTACGTAGTCTATTATTGGAGTTAATCCTTGAGGTAATTTATCTTTAAAGATGAACCAATCACCAAGCGATGACGTATCGTCATTTCTATGACCAAACCATCCATCATCAAGAACGAATGTATCAACTCCTATTTCACTAGCTTTATCCGCAAGTTTAAATAGTTTATCATAATTAAAATCAAAATAAGTTGCTTCCCAGTTATTGATAACTATTGGTCTAGTTTGATAAACTCTTGATGGATTAATTAAATATGTTCTATATAGATCATGGAATGCTTGACTCATTCCATTTAAACCATTTGATGAATATACTAATACCGCTTGAGGAGTAATAAATTCTTCATTAGGTTTTAAAGTCCATTTGAAATTAAAATCGTTTATTCCGCAAGTCACTCTTAAAAAGTTTAAGAAATTAGATTCTACTTCCATCATGTGCTGTCCGGAATAGATTAGATTAAATCCATATGCTTCGCCAGTTTGTTCAGTTGTTTCATTCCTTAAAATAGCTAAGAAAGGATTATAGTAGTGGCTTGATGTGCCTCTTAATGATTGAATCTTTTGAATACCCTTATTAATATTTGATACTTCTACAAATCTTTCTCTTCCCCAAGAGCCAGCTAATTTCATTAATTTATAATTTGAATCAGGATAATCTAGAGTAAAAGACATTGCTTTTTTAATAAATAGATTACTATTACCTTTATTGATAATAACCATATTTCTAACTATAGCGTTAATTTCTTTATATACGCTATAGTTTAATTTGATATAACAATCAGAAAAATCATCTTTTAATAGTATTTCAAGAGTCTCTTGAGCGTTTCTTACATGAGGTTGATTTTCTATTTTAACTTCACCTTTATAGATTTTATGAGAAACGTACTTAAATCTAGAAAAAATAGCTCCGTCTTCTCTTTCAATAACTACACTAGGACTTCTAAAATCTCCTCTTTCAACAGAAGATATTTCTGATAGAGTAGTATTGAAGTTCATATCAAAATCTAATTGGTCTCTTCTAAATGTTTGAAATTCAGATGACTTTTTTAAATATTCAAAAGATCCATCTATTTTCTTTCCATAATAATCGTGAATCAAATACCCACTATCAGTAATATGAAATACATATGAAGAGTCATTAGATATTAAATTGAATGTTTTATTCTTTTCATTATATTTAATCATTATTTAATCGCTCCTTAGTATGTTGTTTATAGAAGATATATAGTCCTATGTTTAATTTCTTTTGTTCATCTTCATAAAATTGTAGTTATGATTGATTGTTTTATACATAACAGGTCCTACCGCAAGCACCCCAACAACCTTTAATAAATCTGTTAATAAGAATGGGATAACACCCATCATTAAAGCATCCATCATTCCTAAATTTAAATAGAATTTAAGCCATAATGTACCTAAAATATATAATAGAATATTTCCTATTAGTAACGCTAAAACATTTAAAAGCACATTTTCTCTATCATTTATAAAGAAGAATGGTAATGGGATAAAAATATATCCAAATATATATCCACCAGTTGGACCAAAAAGTTTAGCGAGTCCACCAGTAAATGATGAAAAGATTGGTAAACCCATTGCGCCTAATACGATATACATTATTACTGATATTAATGATTCAACAGGATTTAATATAAATGATGCGATCATTATAATGAATGTTGAAAGCGATACAGGTACAACTCCAATTGGAATTGAGAGTGGTGATAAAGCTGATATAAGTGCGGTCATAACCGCTATTCTGATAATTGATTTAAGTCTGTTTGTCATGATGTTATTTCTCGTTTTTGAAGAACGCCGCAAGAGCGATAGCGCCTGGTCCTGCATGTGTTCCTATTGTTGATCCTATTAAATAATATTTTGTGTTTTCTTTATCATTAACTAAATCAGGATTGTCGTTAATATATCTTTTTATCAAAGAATCAGATAATCCAGAATATCCTACTTCTTCTGGATAATCAAAGTTGATTCCTCCGAATTTTTCTATCTTTTCTCTTAGAAGCAATCGTCCGTTTTTAGATCCTCTAGCTTTGCCTATTACTTCTACTTTAGAATTATCAACTAAAACTACAGGCTTTATGTGAAAGATGTTTCCGATAATTGCGCTCAAATGTCCAACTCTTCCACCTCTTCTTAGGTATTCTAAAGTATCTACGAGGCATACCATTTTAACGTTTTTCTTTTCTTCGTTGATGATGTCAAAAACTTCTTTAGCGCTTTTATAAATCTTTACTAATTCTAAAACTCTTTTGACTACTACTTTTTCTCCTAATGTAACATTCCCACTATCAACGATATAAACATTTTTAAATTCTTTTGATGCGAGTAACGCAGCGTTATATGTACCCGATAGTTTTTTAGGCATCGTAACACATATAACCTCACTATTATCTTTTGTCGCATCTTTAAAGACTTCTAGCCACTCATTGTATGTAACCATTGATGTCTGTGGAAAAAAGTCAGATTCAACGAGTTTTTCAAAGAATTGTTCGTTAGATAATTCGAATCTATCTAAATATTCTTCATCTCCGAATCTTATGTGCATAGGCACAAGTGTTAAATTAAATTCTTTAGCTTCTTCTATAGAAAATTCAGAAGCGGTATCCGCTATTACTTTTATCATATATTCTAGCTCCCCTCATTTGAATCACCAAGAGGTTCAAAGCCTTCTCCTTTAATTTCATGAGCTCTAGATATAGTCATAAAAGCGCTTCTATCTCTTTGATATACTATTCTTACTAATTCATTATATTCATTCATTGAAAATGATACCATAATCATCTTCTTATCATTTTTAGTATATCCTCCTATTACAGAGAATAATGTCGTAGTTCTATCAATTTTATTAATTATATCATCAGTTATTTCATCACATTTATCAGTTATTATATTCGCAACAAACATCTTAGAGTTACCGATAAATACTTTATCAATTACAATCGCAGCGACAAAAGCACTAAGTACACCTTCTAGACATAACGCAAAATCATGTTCAGGATTAAATAAGAATCCAGCTATAACAATCGCAGAATCCATTATAAATATTCCCTGTGAACTTTTTAATTTCTTAATATATTTACATAAAATAAACGCAACAATATCAACTCCACCAGATGATCCTCCACCTAAGAATGTGGTTGCGCATCCTGCGCCTACTAAAACACCGCCAAATAAGCTTGAAAGTAAAACCATTATAGGTGTGTGTCCTGATAATGATGGAGAATTAAATATTAATAAAAAATCTAATTCAGCAACAATCCATTTAATTAAGTATAGAGATATAGGATATGTAATAGTTGAAACCAATGTTTTTGCGCTAAATCTCCACCCTAAAAATATCAATCCTAAAAAGAATAACAACACTGTCGCAACAGTAATAACAAATTCTGAATCAATATTAGCTTCACCATATTTAAAACAAACCGCAATACCAGCTAGTCCACCAGTTACTAATGATGCGGGCAGAATAAATAATTCAGTTCCTAACGCAATAATAAATGTTCCTAGTATAACTAAAAGGGTATTTTTTATACTTTTAATAATTTGTTTCTTATCTAGTGTTACTTTCTTCATATTTGATACTCCAAAATTAATATTCTTATAGAATATAATTTAATCCATATATTATTTTACGATTATTTGTTGTTTTTAACAAGCACACATTTTTTCATCAAAAAAGGAACATCAAAAGTTATTAGACATTTTCTTTTTAATAACTCAACATCATTTAAAACACATAGATAATATTACTATTTTTATCATTATATTTAATGGCTTACGCAAACAAAAAAATATTTCAAAATTTTTTTCCTATTTTTAGCACTTCTTGAGTATGTATTATATAGGAGGATTTTTTATTACATGGAAAACAATTTTG
>CALCVH010000090.1 GCA_937907585.1 uncultured Bacillota bacterium
TGGATGATATCCTCTTTGAGCTAGATAATATGCAGCAGTTAAACCAGCAGGTCCAGCACCAATAATAGCGATCTTTTCATCAAATTCGCCTTCTACTTTTGTTATTCTCTTTTCAGGAACGAATCTATCAGCTCTTTCCATATCCCATCTAGCGATAAATTTCTTAACCGCATCGATTGATACTGCTTGATCTACAGTTCCTCTTGTACATGCTTCTTCACATCTCTTATTACAGATTGCACCGCATACTGCAGGGAATGGGTTTTGAGTTTTAATCAATTCTAATGCTTCAGCGTAGTTTCCTTGGCTAGCCATCTTTAAGTATCCTTGAACAGGAACGTGTGCAGGACAAGCTACCTTACATGGAGCAGTACCGCTCTCATATGTTTCGCTCATACGCATAGTATCTCTATAGTTTTCATCCCACGCATATTTACCCCAATGAATCTTATCAGGAAGTGGAGATTTAGGATATTTAACTTCACTGCCATCTTTATGACATAATTTTTGTCCTAATTTAACAGCGCCTGTAGGACAATCTTCTACGCATAAACCACACGCAACACATTTAGATGGATCAACCTTCGCAGTGTAAGCGCTTCTTTCCATATTAGGAGTATTATAAAGTAGAGCAGTTCTTAATGCATTACAGATCTTAACATTACAGTTACAGATATCAAAGATATGAGTTTTACCATCAATGTTAGTAACCTGATGTACATATCCATTATCTTCAGCTTTCTTAAGTATATTTAAAGCTTCTTCTTTAGTGATATAGTGAGCTCTTCCTGTTTCAACTGTGTAATCAGCCATATCGCCAAGTTGGATACACCAATCATTAACATCATCTTCACAGCCTTCACCTAATACTTGTCTAGAATATCTACAAGAACAGATACCCGCAGAAATATGACCGCTATATTTTTGTAGCCAATAAGATATCTTTTCAATGCTCATAGCTTCTGGTTCAAGTTCAATAGCTTTTTCAACAGGTATTACATGCATACCAATACCATCTCCACCAGGTCTAACCATTGATGTGATATCTTCAAGTGGTAAGAATGTCATTCTTTCAAAGAAAGACGCTACCGCAGGATTCTTATCTATTCTATCAACTGATGAATTAAATAATTCTGCAGATCCAGGAACAAAATAAGATACTCTGTATCTTTTAACAGCTTTCGCATCCTTAATTGGTCCATTATCATCATAATTATCTCCATAATCATATTCGAAGATACCAATATATGAACCATCATCTAAAATCTTTTGTAAATCAATAGCGCTAAATTGTTTTTTGTTCATATCAAATAATTCTTCGAAAGTATAGAACTTTCTTAGTTTCATTTTTAACGCAACATCAACAATATCTTCATTGAGTACTTCTTTTAATCCCCAATATTCTGGACAGTTAGAATCTACTCCTTTCAACTTGTGTTTAACATTATCTGTTATTTTTCTTCCAAGTTTGCATAACTTCTTATCATATTCAGTTTTTATTTCTTTGCCTTGATATACTGAATAGATTTTCTCATTTTGTTCTGGCATGATTATTTATTTCCTTTCCAAATTTTTATTTCTTTCAATAGCCATTCCGCTACTTTATCAATTCCTTCACCAGTTTTAGCACAAATAGGAATCACAGTAGCGTTTTTATTTCTTAATTTTACATATTCTTCGCATTTCTTTAAATCAAAATCAAAGAAAGGCAGAACATCTATTTTATTAACTATAACTAAATCGCACACTTGAAACATAAGTGGATATTTAAGTGGTTTATCATGTCCTTCAGGAACTGACAATATCATTATGTTTTTAGATGAGCCAGTATCGAATTCTGCAGGACAAACAAGATTGCCTACATTTTCAAGTATCGCTAGATCAATTTCCTTACCATTTAGAGAATCTAATCCCTGTTTAGTCATTCCTGCATCTAAATGGCACATTCCCATAGTATGTAATTGAACTGATTCGACACCTGTTTGTTCTTTGATTTTTATCGCATCAACATCACTATCAATATCAGCTTCCATAACAGCTATTCTTAAATCATTCTTTAAATAATTGATTAGCTTGATTAAAGTAGTAGTTTTTCCAGAACCTGGAGAACTCATTAAGTTAAGCAAGAACATTCCTTTTTTTCTATTTTCTTCTCTTAACTTATCTGCTTCATCATCGTTCTTTTGAAACACACTTTGTTTTAATTCAATTATTCTAACTTCGTCATTCATCATTAATACTCCAAGAAAAAAGATAAATGTTTTTTAAACATCTATCATAATTATAATATAAAAACATCAAAATATAAATATATTTTTATGTAGGTGGATTTATGTAATGAATGTTAGCTCTATTAAAAATGTAGCTTAAAAGTGTCTATTTATAAATATAATAATAAAATTGCCCAAAAGTGAATATTTTTTATTGATTTGGGCAATTATAATTATTTTAATAATTCTTCTATTGTAATTACATCATCAAATATTGAACTATATTCATTCTGTTTTAAACCGAATGTTGTAATAAGAATATTTCTTATTGATTTCTTCTTACTATTTAAAAAGTTATATACGTTTTCACTTCTTTCAAGCATATTTAAATAGTAATCCTTTTTTACTTCAAAAATGTTGCCATAAAACTTCATTTCACATAAATCTATAATATTATCTGCTCTAGAAATAATTAAATCTACTTGCGTTCCAATATGTTCATCGTTTCCTTTATCGTTATAAATTGAATTTATACTTGATAAATTTCTTATTCCCAATATATCTTTTATTTCATTAATATGATAGAAAACTACATTTTCAAATGCTAACCCTCTCCAAATCGCAATGGACTGGCTTGATACATTTTGTTTAAAGAAATCGTTATTTAATTTTGTGTTATCATCTACAAATCTTAAATAAAATAAGCAGAATGGATCAACTAATTTATATAAATCAACTCCTTTATTTAATGATTTATATTTCATTACAAAATCACAATTTATTAAATCATCTAATACTTTAGTTATATTATTTCCACTTGATTTATTGAGATAATTAATTATTTCATTTCTAGAATAACCAATCTTCTTCTTGCTTAAGAATTTAACTATACGAATCAATTCTTCTGGATTCGCAAAAGCTGATTCAAATAGTCTATTAAACTCTAGTTTTAATTTCGCATTTTTATCAAAGAATAACCTATCTATGTTCTCATACAAAGATAATCTATTATTAATTAACCCTAAATAGAATGGAATACCCCCAAAAATCATATATAAAGTTACAATATCATAATCAGAATAAATAGTTTTAGAGTTATTAAAGAATTCTTTAACTTCCCTAAGTTTAAGTGGCATTAGTTTTATTTCGTATGTAACCCTATCATAAAGTCCGCCTTTATTGTTTATTAATTTATTTAATATCCAACTAGGTGCACTTCCACAAACGATCAATAATAGTCTATTACATGAACAACCCCACGAATTCCAAAATGCTTCAAAAGCTCTTAAAAATCCAGATTTAGGAGTATCCATCCATGGTAATTCATCAATAAATACAACAATCTTAGAATCACCTTTTTTTGAAGATAATAATATTCTTAGTAAATTAAAAGCATCTAACCAATTTTTAGGTTCATTAGTGTTTTTAGCTAATCCATAATTAATTAATGAATTATAAAAATGATGAATTTGTTCTTTTAATATATTCTTTTCATCAACATCGTATGGTGATAATCCAACATGACTAAAAGAAAATTTGTTTTCAAACATTTGGTTAACAAGAAAAGTTTTCCCAACTCTTCTTCTACCATAAATCGCAACAAATTCAGCTTTTTTAGAATTGTATAAATCAGTTAACTCTTGAATTTCGCGTTCTCTTCCAATAATATTCATAAGCTATTATTAACTCCCTAATTACAACCTTATTATAATTTATAATTAAGTGAATATCAAGTTATAATTGCCCAAAAGTGAAATTTTTTTATTGATTTGGGCAATTATAACTCAATTTTTAACATATAAAAACACCAAAAAATGGTGTTAAAGATTGTAATAATTGATAATTAAAATTAACAAACTATTAATTTATTTTTGAAATAGAATCATTTTTTTATACTATATAGTTAAATTCTCATCTAATAATCTATTAATCTCCCATAATCATTCCATTCGCCAAACATATTGTTCTTTTTGGTTTCTTCAATTAAATGATTAAGCGATTTATTGTACATGTTAAGATTACGTTTCTTATAAAATGATACATTATAAGCTCTTATATGTTGATATAATGGTGGAAATGATTTAAATGTTGAATAACATCTATTTTTCTTTAATGCTTTAGTGATTTCATCATCTATTTTATAACTACTTAGATCTAAATTAGGTAATACTTTTAAACCTTCATTAGTCATTAATCCTAATTTAATTAATCTACGTGCTCTTTCTTTGTTTAGTTCACTCCATGGACTATTTTTAGTTCTTGGAGAGAATCTCTGCATTAATACTCCATCTATTTTCTTATATGTACTATCAATCCAACCGAAACATAGCGCTTCTTCTACTGCGTCTATATAATAGAATATATTATCATCAATTGGTTTTCCTCTTTTGCATACGATGTAACATTCTTTTTCTTTAAGTGAATTTATAGATAACCATTCTCTAAATTCATATCTATTCGTTACATCTAAAATATTGTTATTCATAAATTAATCTGTATCTATTTCGCCTTCAAGCAGGTATTTAGATTCTTCTTCATTTAATGCTTCTACTGATTTTAGTTTAGAGTTAAGCATTCTAGTCCTAGTTCCAACTAGACTGTCAAGTTCATCTGCTGCTTGATTAACTTTCTTTTGTGTTTTATCAAGCGCATCAGCGAATTTATTAAATTCTGTTTTAACTGCACCTAATAATTTAAATATATCTGCGCTCTTCTTTTGAATCATCAATGTCTTAAATCCCATATTTAATGAATTGATGAAAGCCGTAAAGGTAGTTGGTCCTGTTAGGTTTATTTTATATTTAGATTGTATTTCTTCAAATAAACCCATATTTAGCGCTTCTAAATATAATCCTTCTAATGGTAAGAATATAATAGCAAAATCTGTTGTATATGGAACATCAATATATTTATCACTTACATCTTTAGCGTATTGTAATAAATTCTTTCTTAACTCTTTTCTAGCGTTATTTATTTCATCTATATCATTGGATTCTTGAATTCTTGAATATGCTTCATAAGGGAATTTAGAATCCACTGGTAAATATATAGTTTCATCTCTTTGACCAGGTAACTTAATAGCGAACTCGACACGCTCTGTTGAATTCTTCTTAGTTACAACATTTTCATCATACTGATTAACAGTTAAGAATTCTTTAATAATATTACCTAATATTACTTCTCCCATTATTCCTTTAGTCTTAACATTAGTTAATACATTCTTTAAAGAACCAACATCAGTTGCGAGACCCTTAATTTCGCCAACCGCAACATTCACTTCTCCTATTCCTTTAATTACACCTTCAAACGATGTTTTAAGTTTATCTTCTAACGTTTTCGCTAAGGTTTCATTAACTGATGTATTAATCTTATCTAATTTATTATTATTATCTTCTCTTATCTCGCTCAAGTTTTTAGAAACAGTTTCTTGTAATGATTTAATTGAATCACTATTTTCTTTCTTAAATTCAGATAGAGTATCTTTAACTGTTTTATTAAACTCTTTCATCTCAGTAGATAATTTATCCATAAGTTCTTCTTTGTGCTTATTATTATTTTCAGTAAACTTAAGTATAAAATCATTAATAGTTTTAGATAAACTATCAACTTTATCGTTCATTTCTTTAATTTGTTTATTTAAATCATTCATTAAAGAACTATTCTTTTCAGAAACAAGTTCGCTAATAGATTTAGATAAAGAATTAACAGATTCATTAACTGATTCTCTTATCTTTTTAAGTTCACTATCTCCTAAAGATATATCACCAGTTTTTTTATTTTTAAATAATACAAATAAAACAATAACAAGTAATAAAGTAGAAATAACAGATAAAGCTAAAGTGATGTACTCCATAATAAAACTCCTTTTAGGCTTCTTTAATTAATATGATACTATATTTAATTAAAAACTTCATTCGATAAATGAATAGTATATAAAAATTGGAATTTTCAAATCTAAAAAATATTTCAAAATTTTTTCTTATTTTTACTACTTCTTGAGTATGTATTATATAGGAGGATTTTTTATTACATGGAAAACAATTTTGAAATTGTAAAATTTATTGATGGTGATTTTAATTT
>CALCVH010000091.1 GCA_937907585.1 uncultured Bacillota bacterium
TAGATTTATCACCATTCACATCAAATTCTATTCCAACTTTTATATCTCTACTAACTTTTATAGAATCATTACTTCCTTTAGTAAATGTAAAACTATTCCAACTAGAATCAGTTGATATAGAATCATAATCATATACTATATTATTATCTTTATCTACGACTACAAATTCATCATCTTGACTAAAATAGTGATATCCATATACAAAACTATTATGTTCTTCAGTAAAGTTATATTTAATATTAGTCATTGGATATTCAGTAGTTGTATTATCACTAGTTACTCTTACTACTATTCCATCATATTCAAGACCACTAATAGATAAATACATACCATTTAATGTATATACAATATCGATAGTA
Organism: uncultured Bacillota bacterium; assembly: GCA_937907585.1. Lineage (GTDB taxonomy): Bacteria > Bacillota_I > Bacilli_A > Izemoplasmatales > UBA1188 > UBA1188. The sequence goes on from CALCVH010000091.1 coordinate 360, forward strand.
GCATTCATACAATCGTTATGTACTTTTTTATCTTCTGTTATATTAGAATTTGTATTAGCTAAATAGTTATAAACGATTGAATTATCTAATTTATCCGCTACTTTTATTTCATCACCCTTTTTTAAAGGTAAATCATCTATTAACCAATAGATAGTTGATTCAGTTTCTTCTTCTATTTTAAATTCTTTTTTAGCTTCTCCATTAACTAATAGGACTATTTCTTTTGAATATTTAGGAATTACAATGGATTCAACTTCATTAAAAGATTCATCAAAGTATTTACCACAATCTTCACATATATAATGAGCTATATATCCATCTTCAAAGAAATTAGCTTCTCTTCTATAATACATTGAGCCATAAACATGTTCATTAGTTGTTAGTTCTGTAGTAGGTTCAGCTGTACTAGAACTACTACTTTCAAGGCTTGAACAACCAACTAAAGAAAGCGTAATTATAAATAAAATAGTAAAAAGAAAGAATTTCTTCATTTGAAATTACCTCCGTATCAACTAGCGTTTTCTATAGTAATTATACCACAAGTTAAAAAGACTAGGAAATTAATTCCTAGCCATTAGTTTTTATTTAATTGATGCGGAAGCACTACTTAATATAGTTACACTTCCTCTATATGTTTCTGAATTAGAATATTCAATAGTTGTTGAACCGATTGTAACTGTATGAGTTCCACTTGATAATCCGCTTGTTAAAGAACTCTTAGTTAATCCGCTATATCTAATCCTATTATTGAAATATCCAATAACTATTAATGTTCCACCAGATACAGTTATTGATGAATCCGCATCTATCGGTCCTGCCATATCACTATTTGGTCCTCTTGTGATAATTATACCACCTGTAATAGAGATTGTTCCATTTGAATCAATTCCATCAACATCACCGCTAGCTGAAACTGTTACATCTAATCTTCCGCCTGATACAGTAAGCTGTTTACTAGTGTTTACTCCATCATCACTTCCTTTAACGTATGTTTCGCCACCAGATACGTTGATTATATTAGCTTCTATTCCTTCATGAGATTCAGTGACATTAATAGTACCACCTTTAATATTTAAAGTTCCATCAGCGTGAATTCCATCATCGCTAACTTTAATATTTAATGTGCCACCATTAATATTGATAATTGCTTGAGCGGTAAGGCCGCTATCTAATGTATCATTATTTGTATGTAATCCATCATCATATGCATATACAAATATGTTTCCTGCGTTAACTGTAATACTTTCATTAGCCTTTATACCTTTAGCGCTATTTTCAGCTTTTGAAGCATTAGACTGTCCTCCAGAGAATCCTCCACCATCAAATCCTCCACCAGGTCCATGGTTTCCTCCAGGTCCACCAAACGCATCTACTTCCACTTGTTTTTTAGATTTCGCAGTTGATGAAGAAGTTGAATATGAAGAATAGATATTAGTATAGATATCAACTGATGGAGTATAAGTTACACCATCTGAACCAGTTGATGTATCAAATACTACTGCGTATGCCGCATCAATACCATCTCCATATGAATTGATAGTGATTGAACCACCTGTAATATAGATATATCCATGTTGAGCGTTAGTGCCTACTTCTGAATTAGATGTTCTAACGCCATTATTACCACATACGATTCCAACTGTAGGATTTTCTTCAAATGTAACTTTATCATTACCTTTAATTCCATTATCCATAGCTTTAATGAGTAAAGTTAGATTTTGAACAGTTACATTATCTTTTGAATGAACTCCACTATTATATAAACTAGTAATTGTTAAAGTTCCTTTACCACTTAATTTAATATTGCCGTTTAATGAATATATTGCGGCATCTCCAATAGTGTCATCTGTTGTATCTGAATAATCAGTAGTTCTATTATCATAGATATAGTTAGTTGTATCATTTTTAGCTTTAATAGTTAATTTTGATACATCTTTAGCGTAGATAGGAACTACGCTCGAATTACTGATAGATGCGCCTTCTAAAACAAGTTCTACATCTTGATCAGCCGCATCTACATAGATTTGACCATTTTCAAGTTTACCCACTGCAGTATAAGTTCCTCCTGTAGTGATAGTATAAACACCATTAGTTTGAGTTAGTTCATTAGAATTTTCATCAACTAAACTAAATCCTGTAGATACAGTATCTTCTGGTATTTCTACTTCTTGATTGTTTCCTGTCGCATCATCAATAGCCGCATTTAATGATGTAGTTTTATTGTTAGTACAGCCTACTAAAAGTAAAGCTGATACAGTTAGTAATGCTAATAGAGATAAGATCTTTTTCATAGGTTGAACTCCTTTCATTTTTTATGGTTCAATTATAAAAATATGTATTTTAAAAATCAATTATCATCACAATTCTATCATTTTAAATTCATTTTATCTTAATATTTGATTTTTCATGCTATTTCTTTTTATTAAATTATATTTTATAATATTTAATAAATCAACAAATTGAGGTCTTATAATGAAAAATATTTTTGTATCTTTGTATAAAGGAATACTTGCTGGACTAGCTATAGGTTTAGGAGGGTTCTTATTCATTTTAGCTACATGTTATATTCAAAATGAATTAGGTAAAATTCTTGGTTCTATTCTTTTTTCAATAGGATTATTTACTGTCTGTACATTTGGCTTACATTTATTTACTGGTAGAGTTGGACAAGTATTTGAAGAAAAAAAGAACAAAGACTTCTACTTCTCTTTAGTATCTATGTTAATAGGTAACGCTATTGGCGCATTCTCTTTAGGATTATTATGTTATTTAATATTTAAAGATACTGAAATGTATACTAGAGCGAATGCTGTCGCATCATTAAGACTAGGATTTGATACATATCAAAACTATATATCTTGTTTCTTAAAATCATTATTATGTGGAATGTGTGTATATTTAGCTGTAAAATCATTTAACCTTAATAGATTAAAACCAGTAGGTATATTCTTATTAATATTCTTCGTATTTGTTTTTGTTTATTGTGGTTTTGAACACTGTATCGCTAATATGTTCTATTTTGGCTTCGCTAAAGCATTTACTATATATACATTAGTAGATTTATTATTATGTATATTAGGTAATATAATTGGAACTTTGCCTCCAGTACTAATGTATAAAATATTTTCAAATACAAATAAATAGGATTAAAAAATGAGAAAAGAATTTGATGAATTATTAAATATTGAAGATGAGTTTTTTATATTAGATAAAGAAAGTAAATTAGCTATAATGAAGTTAGAATTTGATTCTCCTAAAGATATATTTGATTCAAACGCTATTACTAAGATACCTATTCTAAATGATGATTTTATAGATTGGATATCAGCTTCATTTGAATACGCACCTAATAACTATAAAATATCATTAGATATATCATTTAAAGAAATGAATGGTTATAACAGCCAAGAATTACATGATATATTTATTAAAAACTTAACTTTAGAAGCTAAAAAAGGCTTTAAAAAAACTAGAAGAAAAAATAGTCTAGCATATAGTCTAATGGTTATAGGTTTAATATTTCTAATTGGTTTAATATTAATTAATACTTTATGGAAAGATGATAATGTATTTAAAACTATATTAATTTATATATCAGATATCGCAACTACAGTCACTTTCTGGGAAGCATTAACCATATTAATAGTTGAGAACAAAGAAAAGACTAATCATATTAGAAATCTAATTAAAAGATATTCTTCTATTGATTTTCATAAATCTGAATAGTATTAAATATGGAGTGAATTTAGCGTTCACTCCATATTTTTATATATCAAAGGATTTATTTTTATAATTTACTAATTCTCTTATTTTATTATTTTCTTTTGAATCTTTTATTCCAATTAGATTCATCACTTCTCTTTGCGCTCTAATAGCTAAATCTTCAATTGCATCTTTTTTATCAAGTTCATAGTTTACTAGTAATGGCTTACCTATAACTATTTTAGCGTTTGGGTGTTTCTTAAAGAGTTTATATATACCTCTAGGTTTTCTATAGCTTACTCCCATTGGTAGAATGGGCATATGAGTATCATAAGCTAGCCTAAATGAACCATGTTGGAATTCTCTTACTGCAGGATAAAATGCCCAACATGAGGCTTCAGGAAAGATATGAATCCATTTTCCTTCATCAACCACTTCTTTCATTGCGTTATATGCATAAGCCATTCCATGCCTACTAAATCTAGGTAGAGCGATTCCGCCAGCCATTCTATATAACATTCCAGATTTAGATTCTACACCTTCTATCCAACAAGGAAATTCAGCGAATCTAAAATATCTAGTTAATTCAACAAATAATATATCCCATTCAGTAGTATGATTAGATACGCTAATCATCGCTTTAGATTTAGATATTTTACGATATAGTCTAATATTTTTCTTACCCTTAATAATTAATGCGTATCTAATGAAACATACAGGTTTAACTATTAACAACATTACTATTTTCATTAAAAACTTAATGAATTTTTGTTTAGAACTATTAAGCCTATAAGGAAAGTCTTTATCATATATATAATTATGAACTTTAGGGAATTTAATCATATGTTCACAATCGACATTAGGGTATAATATATTTGGATCATGAATATAAGGATTTGGCATAAATATCTATTCCTTTTATATAATATTAATAATCATAAATTATGAGATTTGTTTATAAATATTATATCACGTATATAAATAAAACGATAATAAAAAGGCAGAAACCTGCCTTTTTGATATGAACGATTTATTATTCAGTTTCTACAGATGTTGTTTCATCTGATTTAGTTTCTTCTTTTCCATCAAATAAGAATTTATATAGGAATGTAGAAACTGCTGAACCAGCTAAAGGAGCTAAAATCCAAATCCAAATTTGACTTAAACTTGTTGTATTACCAGCGAATGCTTGAAGTAGAGCTGGAGCTAATGATCTTGCAGGGTTAACTGATGTTCCTGTGAAAGCTAAACCAAATAAATGAACAAGAGTTAATGTTAAACCGATGATTAAACCAGCGAGTTGTGGATGAGCGAATTTCTTATTTGTTACAACGAGGATTACAAATACGAAGATCATAGTTAATACTAATTCTGTTAAGAATGCGCCAACATATGACCAAACGTTTAAGTCACCACCAGCAGTTTTTAAAGCTGATTGAATTTCGTTTCCGCCTAAAGCTTCAAACTTACCGCCTAAACATAAAGCGAGTAATAATGAGCCTACTAATGCGCCAATTACTTGGCTACATACATATACAAAGAATTCTTTCCAAGTTATTTCTTTTCTTAAAGCCATAGCTAATGATACAGCTGGGTTAATATGACAACCAGAAATTGAACCGATTGTATAAGCCATCGCAACGATTACTAAACCGAATGCTAAAGATGTTGCTGTTGCTAAAGGAGCTAGGTATGTAGTAACTGCTACACCGCATGCTACCATTACTAGTACGCATGTACCAAACATTTCAGCAAAAGCTTTTTTTAATAATGTTTTATCCATTTTGTCCTCCATAATAAAACTATATTTTATTTATTTCTTAATTCACTAATTGTTTTGATTCTTGCTTTAAATTCCTTTTTAAATTCTTCAAATCTTAAATTCTGATATTCTTTGAATTTCTGTAATTTAGTCGCAAGATGAATAGAATATGCTAAATCAACTATAACCATTCCTACAACAAGACCAATAAAATATGTGTAGATTAAATTATCGCTTATCCATAATATTCCTTTAACTAGAAATGGATTAGCAAGGAAATAATATAAAGATCCAACTATAGTCCAAATTAAAGAGAATGTAGGACATATTATACCCATAATATTGCCTTTTCTATTAGAATAATCCCATAATTTAATATTTAATCCTTTAATAAAGATTAAACCAGCGATAAATTCTATTAAAGTCATTCCAAATCCAATGATTATAATTCTAACTATTGTATCAACGACTTCATTTGTTATATTTAGTGGAATGTTGCTCATGACGAATAAAATGATTACACCAAATCCATAAATAGGTAGATATGGACCTGTTAAAAAACCAGGATTCATCCATTTCTTTTGTGAGACAAATCTTCTAAAGAATAATTCAATTATCCATCCCGCAACTGAGCCTATAACAAATAATGTAGAAATTAAAACTAGTAAATTCATAATTATTTCCTTTATAATCAAAACTCACGAATATATTTTATCACATATTTAATATATGAATTCAAAAATATTAGAGCCTTGTGTAGCAAGGCCCTAAAACTTAATTATTCTAGTTTTGATGTATCTAGTGTAATATAGTAATCTTTAATTTGAATACCTGTTGTAAATGATAGAATTGCTAGAGCGTCTAATGAATCTGCAGTGATTCCTTTCATATCAGATACAGTGAACGCAACTTCACCATTTACATAGAATGTAACAGTATTACCATTTCTATAGACACCAAGTGTTACAAATTCACCATCTGTAAATGAGAAATTAGCAACATCTTTTTCTTGGCTTTCATTCCATGACCAATCTGTATTTTGATCATTTCTTTGAACTATACCAACTCTTGATTTAGAATATTTACCACTACCATCAATATAGAAGAATAATGTGTTTGAAGCGTTTCTTAAAGCTAGACCAAATTTAGGATATGGATCACCTAAATCTTCAGTGACAGTTAATTTTATTTCTGCATAATATTTTGAAGTAGTTAAATCTTTAAAATATGCATATTGGTCTCCACCTAAAGTTTGAGTAGCGACAGGGTGTTCACCACTATCAAGTGATAGATCCCATCCACTAGTCATGGTAAATCCTGGATAGTTTCCTAAATATTCACCAGTGATCTTACCAGCTATTGAATTAGTCTTCTCTTCAAGTACTGATGCATCATCTGTAGCGTAATAGTTTTTAATCTTCATCGCAGTGCTGAAACATCTAAATCCAGGTGCTGCATTTTGATTAGCGTTAAATACGTTGAAGCTAGCGTAGTGTATAACAACTATATCGTTGCATAGGAAATAGAAATCATTACCTAATCTTAAAATAGCTAGTTTAACGTATTCACCATTTGTATAAGACATGTTGTTTACAGACGCTGTTTGTTCTGTTGCGCTCCAGTCCCAGTTAGAGTTATCTAACATTCTTTGCGCAACACCTACAGCTTTATTCTTATATCCTACCGCATCAACATAGAAGAAAATTGTATTGCTGATATCTCCATCACAACTTAACTGTAAACCAAATTTAGGATATGGATCATGTAAATAATCTCCATACGCAAATGCTGAATCTTTAGTTACAGTAAATTCTGCTTCTACATAGAATGATGTTGAATAGATACTATTAAAATAACATGATTGATCAGCTGGACCATCTTGAGTAATATATGCATTTTCTGTTCCATCATCATGACTTAAATCGTAACCATATTCAGTCTTTAAGTTTGAATTTACTGGAGTACCAAATGTCTTACTATTTCTTTCAATCTTAGGAGATGCATATTTAGTAACTTCATAAGAATATTTAGTAAATTTAGATACACCTGCACATTTAGCGTTCTTTCCTAAAACTACTATTTCGCCTAAGCTTACGCCTTCAGCGCCTTTTGGTGTAACAATAGTTAATTTAATTGATTTAACTGGAAGTTCATCAAATTCTAGAATAGCTGCTCCACCAGGACGCATAAATAGATAATCATCTTCAAAATGCCAATCCCAGTCAAATGGAACATCTTCTACTGTTACAGTAGTTGAACTACCATCAGCTAATAATACTTCCATTTCAACTTTATTAATTGATACGAATGTTAAGTCATAATCATATGAGTTATAAACAAGTAAAGATCTTACAGTCTTATAGTCATCAAATTTGATATTAATTTCTGTAGTTCCATCTTTAGTTTCATATTCTTCAGCTAAATCAAATTCTTGATATTTAATTAACTGGTCATTTAATAAGCTAACATCGCTATCATCAGAAGTATTATTTGATTCAATAGTTGCGAGTGGCGCAATATTTTTATATCCAGATAAAAATTCAGGAAGTGGTTGAATGCTCCAAGTTGGACCATTTGTATGCATTACATCAGTTCCTTCGCTATTCTTAGTCCATACAACTTTGTCAAATGCTAAAGCACGTCCTTCACTAACATCGCTTCTATTTAAGAATGTGTGGTAAGCGATAAATAATTCATCGCCCATTGTTACAAATGAATGGTGTCCAGCACTTGTGATATGGCTCCAGTTAGAAACATCAGTTGATATTACTTTACCACCATCATCTGGAGATACTTTTACGAATGCTCCAAGAGGTGAATCAGCGATAGCTTGTTTAACTTGGTAACTTGGATCTTGGAAACCAAATACACTGAATGTCATATAGTATTTACCATCATGATACATCATGAATGGACCTTCATTAACATGTCCTTCTTCTAATCTTATTCCTTCTCCAAATCCATTGTTTAATGCGTTTTCAACTGTATTAAACATTGGAAGAGTAATAATAGATAAAGTTGAATAATCAGGTGTAAACCAGTCAATCATCTTACATCCATAGATTGCAGAGCCTTCTCCATAATCATTGTAGGCACTAAAATATAGATATTTTTCGCCTGTAGATGGATCGATGAATGGACTCGCATCTAAGAAGTGAGTTTTAGCGAATGAATAGCTGTAATTAGGATGTTCAGCTTTAAATTTATCATCTAATTCTTTAACTTTTGGATTTTGACTAGAGAAATCGAATATTGGTTTATTCGCATATAAGAAATTACCATTCGCATCTCTTGCGCCATCTGGTTGTAAGAATGGACCTTTAGGGCTTTCTGATACCGCAACAGATAATGTTAATCTATTGTGATTTAATAAATTGAACGCTCCGAAGAACATATAATATAATCCATTATCATAGATTACTTCTGGTGCCCAATAACAGTTGATTGCCCAGTCGAATGGTTCAAGGGCGACACCCATTGCTTCCCAGTGTGATAAATCTTTACTTCTCCATGCTTGGAAACCATGACCACCGATATCATCACTAGTACCATAACAATAGAACCATCCTTTTTCTTCTCCTTCACTTATATAGATAACTGAAGGGTCAGCTACTTGGAATTCTAGATTATTAACATAGAATAAGTTAGTATTATAGCCATAGCTTTTATCAGCTTTTTCACTTAATAATTCAGAATCATATGAGAATTCACCAAGTTCTGATACTTGGTTATTATTAGTTGTTTTATTATCATTGTTTTTATCTTGTGTTTGGCTTTTATTATTGCATCCTAGTAAAGCTATGCTAAACACTAACGCAAACAATAAACATAGAATAACATTTAATTTATTTTTCATTTCTCTCCTTTCAAGCTATTGTTTCAATCCTGTAGTAACAATACCCTCAATGAAATAGTTTTGAGCTACAAAATATATGATTAATGTAGGGAGTAATGCGACAAGTGTGCCAGCCATCACAACGTTAGGTTGAGATGAATAAACACCTGAGAATACTCTTAATGCTACCTGTAAATTATATTTATCAGATGATTGTAAGTAGATTAATGGATTAAAGTAATCGTTATATCCACCAACAAAACCTAATAAGCCTTGAGCTAATAATGCAGGTACAGATAGTGGAACCATAACTTTAAAGAATATCTGCATATATCCAGCGCCATCAATTTTCGCAGCTTCTAATAATGAATCAGGAATACCCATATAGAATTGTCTCATAAAGAAGACACATGCTGCTGCGCCAAACATACCAGGAATCATCAAAGGATATGGAGTATCAACCCATCCTATTAAATCATAGATTGCATAAGTTGGAGCTAACATGATAATTCCAGGAATCATCATAGTCGCAAGAAGTAATGTATATAGTAAGTTTTTAGCTCTAAAATGAATCTTCGCAAAGGCATATCCAGAAAGTGACGATGTGAATAGACCTAAGATTGTAGGTGGGATTATATATAGTAAAGTGTTAAAGAAACTCTTTACAACTGTTGGCATAGTAGCTTCATAGTTAGCTTTATATGTGAATACTTCTTTATATCCACTAAAGTTTAATCCTTCTTTTGGAAAAAAGTGGAATTCTATTGAAGATGCTTCTTGCCAAGTTTTAATTGATGTTATTACTACAATTAAGAATGGGAAAATGATAATAAATGAGTAAAGAATTAAAATAATATATACAAGTGGTCCTGGTCCTTTTTCCAGTCTATGACGCCTTTTATTATTAATCATAACTCACCCATTTCTTAGATACAAAGAACTGAATACCAGTTATAGCCATTATAATAATTGCTAAGAACCATGAACCAGCACTTGCGACACCTAACATATTATCGTATTCAATTACACGTCTATATAGCCAGAATACTACAGTGACACC
>CALCVH010000092.1 GCA_937907585.1 uncultured Bacillota bacterium
ATAAGAATTTCTTAGAAAGTATATTATGGGTTTTATTATATGCAGTAGTTGTTACTGTTACACAGATGATAATATCATTCTTATTCGCTAACCTCTTAACAAGAATTAAAGGTAGATATGGAATATTTGTAAGAACTATTATTTATCTTCCTTATCTATTAAGCGGTGTAGTAGTATCGGTAATATTTTATCTTCTTACATGTTATAACTGTGGTGTAATCAATACTTTTGTACAAAATATGGGATTAGATCCAATTGGGTTTGATAGTTCTATCGGTTGGGCATCTGTAAGTATTATAGTTCCTACTATTTGGATAGGATTTGGATATACTACACTTGTAATGTATGCAGGATTAATAAATATTCCAAAAGATTATTATGAAGCAGCACAAATGGATGGAGCGAATTTCTTCCAAAGAATGTTCTATGTCTCTATTCCTTGTATGAAGAACTATTTCATATTGTTGATAGTTACATCTATTATATCTAACTTACAGATGTATGAAATACCATTAATGATGTTAGGATATGGAAACGCTAGCTCTAAAATATCAACTCCAGTATTATACATCATGGGTCAACAAGGAAAAGGAGCTAATATTAGCGATTCAGAAATAACTTCAATGGCGTTAATATTAATGGTTATCATTCTAATTATTAATTCCTTTGTCTTCTATATGTTTAGAGACAGAAAGGAGAAAAGATAATGAAGAAACGCCTTAAAACATCTGATATCATTTTAAAGATTGTATCTGCGTTAGTTGTATTACTAATATTCTTCCCAATCTTTGTAATGATCCCATCTATTTTTAAAGCTAAGACTGAGATAAATATTTATCCATGGCACTTGTTTTCACTAAAACCTACCTTTGATAACTTTAGAAGATTAGCTTGGTTAAGTTATACATCGATAGGTGTAAATTATTTTAGATCTTTATTTATGACACTGCTTGTATCGCTAACTGCGGTCGTATTCTCATTAACAATTAATATGATTGCGGCTTATGCGTTCGCTAGACTCAAATTTCCTTTTAAAAAGATTATATGGATGTTGGTTCTATTTACAATGTTTATTCCTGGAATAACTATTCTAATCACATCTATTAGAGTTGTAAATGATCTACATATGACAAACACATTTATGGGACTTGTTGTGCCTGGCTTAGTAAGTGCGTATAATTTATTCTTCTTCAGACAATTCTTCTTAGGAATTCCTGTAGATTTAGATGAAGCAGCGATGATGGACGGAGCGTCTACTTGGCAGATATTTACAAAAATTTATTTACCAATGAGCGTGACACCAATGGTAATTATAGGGGCTTCAATATTTATGGGTTACTACAATTCATATATTTGGCCTAATATGATAATTACTGAAAACAATTCAAAATTAACACAAATTATGACAGTCATCTCTATTTTGAACGCTGATTCAACATATGGTTATGGACAAACTGTTGCGGCTGCGTTTGTCGCAATGATTCCACCGCTAATCATATTCGTTGTAGTTCAGAAATATATTAGAGATGGAATTCAATTAACAGGGGTAAAGTAATGGATTATTTAAGCAGTTTAAATAATATTATGTTTAGAAAAGAATCCAAAAGAAAAAGAGTATCCAGCTATGATAGAACTGGCGGCAATGATGATAGATACTATATCGAACCAAATAAAAAGATGGTTATAGCTGATATTAAAGGCGCTGGAATAATTAATCATATCTGGATGACTCATCAAAATGGAGACTTTATTGAAGAAAAATATTCATTAAGAAAAATCATATTAAGAATTTATTGGGATAATTTGGATTATCCATCTGTAGAAGTTCCACTTGGTGATTTCTTTGGAATGGGTCATGGAATATGTAAAAACTTTGTTAGCGCACCACTCCAAATGTCACCACAAGATGGTAAAGCTCTAAATAGTTGGTGGCCAATGCCTTTTAGAAAGGGAGCGAAATTTGAAATAGAGAATCAATGTGACTTAAGATTAATACTCTATTTCTATATTGATTATGATGAATATGAATCGCTTCCTAACGATATGATGTATTTCCACGCTGCGTGGAATAGAGAATTAACTATCGGACACGATGAATCTAAATTCAAAGACCATAACGATTGGTGCTTTGGCGGAAATAATGTAACTGGTGATGAAAACTATACTATCCTTGAAGCGAAAGGTAAAGGACATTACTGCGGATGTAACTATAATATCCATAACCTTAATACATCTAATCTCTGGGATTGGCCTGGCGAAGGAGACGACATGATATTTGTTGATGGTGAACACTGGCCTCCAAATATTCATGGAACAGGAACAGAAGATTATGTCAATATGGCTTGGTGCCCTACTCAAGAATACAATGCTCCATATCACGGATTAATTCTTGGAGGGGATGATAACTGGAAAGGCAAAATCACTTATTATAGATATCATATCCAAGATCCAATTAATTTTGATAAATCAATTAAAGTAACAATTGAACACGGCCACAATAATAATAGATCAGATGATTTAAGTTCAACTGCATATTATTATTTAGATAGTCCATCTCGTCCATGGAAGAAAATGTTAAAGAAAGAAGAAAGACTTCCAGTTGACGAAGAACTATTATCAAGATTTGGAAAAATAGAAAATGTTAAATAACATAATACATAAAATTTAAAAAAGGAGACAAAATGAAAAAAGTATTAGGTATTGTATTAACATTATTAGTAGCTTTAACATTTGTGTTTGTTTCAAGTGCTAAAGCAGAAGAAGTACTAGGTGATGAATATATTACCAATGGTACATTTACAACAAATGTATCTGGAGGAGTTGCGACATTAAACACTCTTGATTCATTTGCGGGTGGTGACTGGACTCCAGAAGGACATACTTATTTAGCTGAAGATCCAGTTGTTGATTATGTAGTTAGAATTGACTATAGTGCCGCTATGGATAATATGTATATCATGGTTCCAGTAACAACAACTGCAGGCGATGTAGTAAAAGTATCTTTAGATTATTATGTAACTGGAACTTGTACAAACTTTGGACTTGGATTCTGGTGCACAACTACTAACGCTAGATTATTAGAACATGTATTCGCTGAAGCTCCAACTGAAGGATGGCAACATGCTGAATGGAGTTATGATCCATCTGAAGGTGATTTAGCTTATGATTCAATTCATATGTGGTGTGTTGGACAAAGCGAAGGCTCTCAAGCTTATTTCAAAAACTTAACTGTAACTTTAAATGATGAAACTACAAATTTAGTTACATTCGGTGATTTAAATGAAAAAGCTGAAGTATTAGGCGATAATAAAGAATTACTATTAAATGGTGTTGATGCTATCGCTGCTGGTGACTGGACTCCAGAAGGACATACATATTTCACAACTGATCCAATCGTTGATGTAGCATTAAGAATAGATTATAGTGCCGCTATGGATAATATGTATATCATGGCTCCAGTAACAACAACTGCAGGAGATGTAGTAAAAGTTTCTCTAGACTATCTAGTTAATGGAACTTGTACAAACTTCGGACTTGGATTCTGGTGCACAACTACTAGCGCTAGATTATTAGAACACGTATTTGCTGGCGCTCCAACTGAAGGATGGCAACATGCTGAATGGAGTTATGATCCATCTGAAGGAGATTTCAATTATGACTCTATGCATATTTGGTGTGTTGGACAAAGTGAAGGTTCACAAGCATTTATTAAAAACTTTAAAGTTACTTTAAATGATGAAACAGAAAACTTAATAACTTCTGGTGATTTTAACGCATTTAAAGAATACTTAATTAGTGATAGTGCTATTTTAACTGATGAAGCTGATGATTATTTAAATACTGGTAGCAAAGCTAAATATACTGGTAGTGAAGTATTTATTGAAGAAGGCGGAAACTTCGCTCATAATAGACCATTCCCTGCAGGTAAATATTATGTAGACGCTGTTGGTTCAATGCCTGATGATGCGGAAGGAACTGTAAAATTCTTAGACGCTGAAGGTAATGCATTAGATACTCATGAATTACTTGGCTCATTTGGTTATAATGTTGAACTTGAAACTGCAGCAGTTAAATTTGTAATTGAAGTAACTAAAGGAACATTTACATTAGATACATTAAGTGTTAAACCAATTGAAGAAAAAGCAACATCATTTGATGAATATTATCAATCAAAGACTACAACTGTAAATGGTGACTTTGAAACATTCGAAGAAGGAACTAAATTCTCTGAAGTACAACTTGAAGGTGCTTGGGGTTCAGTAAGCTTAGACGCTCCAGCTGAAATTGTTTCAAAAGATGGTTCTAAAGCATTCGTTATTCATACAGATGCAACTCACACATACACTTCAGCATTCTTAATGTTACCTGACACATTAGAAGTTGGCGATATCTTAAGATTAAGCTATGATGTTAAATTAGAAATCGAATCTGAAACTACTCCTACTGTATTAAATTCATGTTTAGTAGGTGGATCAAACACTTCTTATTACACAATCAATATCTCTAAATTAGTAGCTAAAAACTGGGCTAATATGCAACTAGAAACTGAAGGTGCAGAAAGAGTTAACTATCCAATTAAAGTTCAAGCTAAAGAAAATGGTTGGTATAATTTAACTATTGATTTCGAATTAACATCTGCAGATTTAATTCAAACTGACTCAGTAAGATGGCTCTTAAGTTCATCTAACAACAATGATAAGATGTATATTGATAACGTAAATCTATACTATCTAACTGAAGAAGAACCAGTTCAAGAAGTAGAAGTTACTAGCGTTGCATTCGCTGATGGAACATCAGTAGCATTAAAAGTTGGCGAATCTAAATCTTTAACTGTAAATGTATTACCTGAAGATGCAGCTGATAAATCATTAACATTCACATCATCTAATGAAGCAGTTGCGACTGTTGATAAAGATGGTAAGGTTACTGCAGTAGCTAAAGGTGCATGTTCAATTACTGTAACAAGTGCTAATGGAAAGACTGCTGAAATAGCTATCGTTGTTAAAGAAGCAACTCAACCAAGCGATAACACTCCAACTGATAATACTCCTTCAACTGCAAAGAAAGGCTGTAAATCAGCTGTGAGTGTATCTCTAATCGCAACAATTGCTTTAGGTGCATGTACAGCTATAGTTTATAAAAAGAGAAGAGAAGAAAGATAATTAATGAAAAAGAGGCTTGTATTTTCCCTGTTAATAATACTAGCCTTTATGCTTACAGGTTGTGATTTAACTTTTAGTGAAAATGGAACTGATGGTGACTGTACTAAAATAATCACAAATAATAAAGATGCTCAAACAATTGTTTTGCCAGATGTTTCTGGCAAAACTCTTGTTGAAGCAATAGTTAGTGTTAATGGGGATTTAAATTTTAATCCTATATACGTAAAATCAAATGAGTTTTTACCTGGCAAAATAATATCTTATGGAGCTGGGCTTAAAGCTGGAGATGTTGTAGAGGTTGGGATGACTATCGATCTAAAGGTTGCGGAAAAACCAGAAAATAGTGTAAGCCACGATGATAGAATAGAATTCGTATCAGAAATAAGTAGACTTACAGGACCAAACAGTATAGAGAATGGTTCTGATTTATTAGACGCTGGTATTTATGGAACTGATTTAGGTATTCCTGTTCAAATAGATGATAGAATAATGTTTTTATTTGGAGATTCATTTTCATCTAGTGGAATGAAAGGAATGTGGACATCTAACTTCATGGCCTTAACAACTGATACAAACTATAATGATGGCTTAAATTTAGATTTAATTACTAATAAAGATAATGGAATGACTATTTCATTTGCTCAAGGAAAACATCAAAATGGTAATGAAACAGATACTTCTGTCGAAGTTACTAAAATACCAACTGGTGGTATACAAGTTGGTGATTATGTTTATGTATTCTTTATGTCTATTAGATATTGGGGAATCGCTGGAGAATGGAATGTTAACTATAATCAAGTCGTCAGAAGCAATAAAACCGATCTAAAGAATTGGGAATTAGTTAATGGTCTAAAATGGAGTGAAGAAGAAGCTCCTAACTTTGGACAAATCTATCCATTTAGAGATTCTAAAACTGGATATATTTATATTTATGGTATTCCAGGCGGAAGAAATGGTGGATGCGTAATAGGAAGAGTTAAAGAAGAAAACTTCTTAAATAAAAACGAGTACGAATACCAAACCGCAGAAGGTATTTGGACTAAGGGCCAAACCGGCTTATCTATCATTAAACAAAGTCCATACTATATAGTTAGTCCTCAAGTATCTGAATTAAGCGTATCTTATAATGAATATTTAAATAAATACATTATGAGTTTTTATAAAAACGGAAAATTAATATTCGTTCAATCAGATAAACCTGATGGAGCATTTACTGACTCTATATATTTGCTTGATCAAACTGACTATAATGGAATATATGGCGGATTTATTTTACCAAGTCTAACTAATGATGGCGGTAAAAGTATTTATATGACAGTATCATGTTGGAAGGATTATAACGTATACTGGGTAAAAGTAGTTTTAAAATAAAGAATTGTATGGCACATTCGTTGTGCCATATTTAAATAGAGGTGGCTATGAAGAAAGTTATTATTTTTCTTGCATTATTATTAATATCTATATCGCTTGTTGGATGCGCGAAAGATACTACAAGCGTTCAACCTAGTGATGATAATAAATATACTCTAGTTGATTTATCCAATAAAACATTGGTTGAAGCTATCGTATTAACTTCAGGTAGTATCGAATTGAACGCTAATTATGTTGAATCAAATAAGGTATTACCAGATAGAATAATATCTTATTCAAATGGTTATAATGTGGGTGATAAAGTAGAAATTGGTTCAACTATTAATGTCGATATAGCGAAAGCGCCATCAAATGCGGTAACTCATAGTGATAAAGTTTTATACGCAAGTGAAGTTTGCGCATTAACTGGACCAAAATCAGTTCAAAATGATGCGTTTTTAGAATCACATTCTATAAATAGAACTGACTTAGGTTTTCCAGTTGAACTACCTGATAAGAGAGTAGCGTTTATTTTTGGTGATTCATATTCTATGAGACCTGAATCTAGATGGGTATCAAATTTTATTGCGTTTACTGATGATTCTGATTATTCAGATGGACTAACATTTAATGATATATTGACTGATGAATCAGGAAAAGCAATAGCCTTTTTAGAAGGTGAACATACTAAGGGTAACGAATTTGATAATACAGTAGAAAATACTAAAATACCTACAGGCGCTATTACTATAGGTGATACTACATATATTTATTTTATGTCCATTAGATACTGGGGTGAAGCAGGCATGTGGAATGTTAATTATTGTAGCGTAGTAAAAACTACTGATATGAAAACATTCACATTGATTGAAGGTTTAAAATGGACTGAAGAAGAAGCACCTAATTTCGCTCAAATTTCACCTATGAAAGATCCAAAGAGCGATTATGTTTATCTATATGGAATTCCTGGTGGAAGATCTGGTGGAGGAATGACCGCAAGAGTTAAAGAATCTGATATCGAAGATTTTAGTAAATATGAATATCAGGTTAGCAAAGGAACATGGATTAAAGGTAGTGAAGGATTAAAACTATTAAAAACTAATGAGTATTATACTATTACTCCAAGAGTCGCAGAACTTACTGCTTGTTTTAATGAACATTTAAATAAATATATGATGATATTCTATAGAAATGGTTCATTAGTTATGGTTACATCCGATACTCCTGATGGTGAATTTTCTAACGCAATTTCTTTATTAAATCAAACTGATTATAATGGTATATATGGTGGTTTGATAGCTCCATGCATGCTTCAAGATAATGGAAAGAGCTTCTATATGACAGTATCGTGTTGGGAAGACTATAATGTTTTCTTAGTTAAAGTGGTTCTCAAATGAAAAAGACAATATTATTTCTATTAGTATTCATAACAATCCTGTTTTTATATGGATGTAATAAGGATACTACTACTATAAAAGAGACTAGTGAAGAAGATTTATATATAGTTGAAAACCCTGAAAGTTATGATGAATTAGTCTATAATGTCAAAGAGATTAAAGCTATGATAGGCCCTGATTCATTAAACCATGAGTGGTTAAATGAGATGGGCATATATGGTGGCGATTTAGGAATGCCTGTAAAAGTAGATGATAGGATATTGTATCTATTTGGTGATTCTTTCAGTGGAGAAAATAGAACTGGATTATGGTTTTCAAATTTTGGTGCCTTATCAAAAGATTTTAATTTTGATGACGGTATCACTTTTGATAGCGCCATATCTAAAAATGACACAATGGTATCTCCTTTAGTTCAAGGAAAACATCATGATAATAACGCTGAAGATAAAACAAAAGAAGTTACTAAGATTCCTACTGGCGCAATCCAAATAGGTGACTACGTATATATGTTTTATATGTCAGTTAGATATTGGGGAGGCTCAACTGGTTGGCTTGTCACATTTAACCAATGTGTTAAATCAAATAAGAATGATCTAGTTAATTGGGTAGATGTAGAAGGCTTAAGATGGAACGATGAAGAAGCGTATAATTTTGGTCAAATATATCCTTACGCTGACCCAAATAGTGACTATATCTATTTATACGCTATACCAGGTGGAAGAACTGGTTCATGCGTTCTTGCGAGAACTACTAGAGAAAACTTTGAAAATAGAGAGAAAATCGAATATTTAGTTGATAAAGATACATATGTAAAAGGCGATAGTGGATTGGAAATGCTTAAAAATAATCCATATTATATTGCGAATGGTAGAATTGGTGAGCCTTGTGTATCATATAATAAATATTTAAATAAGTATATGATGATATTCTCATCAACTAGAAATAATAAATCTGCAGTATATATGTTGTTATCTGATAGTCCTGATAAAGAATTCACAGGAGATCATATTTTATTTGATAATAGTAAATATACATATTATGGCGGATTTACTATTGATTCTATGCAGAAGTTCGATGGAAAGGTGATATATTTAGTATCTTCTAGATGGTCAACATATAGAACTTATAATACTTTAGTTGTTTTCAAGTAATGTTTTATGGTTTATAATAAACATCGAGGTGAATTAAAAAAATGAATGAATTAGAACTATTTAAAAAATGTCTAAAGGATGAGGCTCAAGCTATTCTTGATACTGTTGATGCGTTTGGTAGTGAAGTGGTAGACGCAGTAAAATTAATTTCTCAAACAAAAGGTCATTTGATCGTTACTGGAGTAGGTAAGAGTGGACATGTAGGTGAAAAAATAGCCGCATCAATGGCTTCAACTGGTACTCCTGCATTCTTTATGCATTCAACAGAAGCTGTTCATGGTGATTTAGGAATGGTTACTAAAGATGATGTGGTTTTACTAATATCAAATAGTGGCGAAACTAAAGAAGTATTAAATGTTTTACCAGCTCTTAAAAATATCGGTGTTAAAACTATATCTTTAACTAGAAATCATGAATCAACACTCGCTAGAAACTGCGATATATCTTTAGCATATAA
The DNA here is from genome assembly GCA_937907585.1 of uncultured Bacillota bacterium. Taxonomy (GTDB): domain Bacteria; phylum Bacillota_I; class Bacilli_A; order Izemoplasmatales; family UBA1188; genus UBA1188. The sequence goes on from CALCVH010000092.1 coordinate 9,518, forward strand.
ATATAAAGAAGAAGCTGATCACTTACATTTAGCTCCTACTGTATCATCAACTATTACACTCGCAGTAGGCGATGCGTTAGCTGTTACATTATGTAGATTAAAAGATTTCACTGCTGATAATTTCCATTTATATCACCCAGGAGGATCTTTAGGAAAAATGTTAAGTGAAAAGGAGAACAAATAATGAGTGTCATCGTTGTAGGTTCGTTCATTACTGATTGTATTGCGACTTGTAAAGTTGCGCCTAAAGGTGGAGAAACTGTTAGAGGATTATCATTTAATACATATTTAGGCGGTAAAGGCGCTAACCAAGCTGTCGCATCAATTAGAATGGGTTCAGATACTTTGATGTTAGGCGCAGTTGGAGATGACAATTTTGGACACGCTTTTATCGATTGTTTAAAAAATGAAGGATTCGATACAAACTATATAGTTGTAGATAAAAAAAATCCTACGGGAACTAGTTTAGTTACAGTTGAAGAAAGCGGACAAAACAGAATCGTTATGACTCCTGGCGCTAATACTGCATATGATTATAATTTACTTAAAAATTACGAAAATGAAATAAAGAACGCTAATTGTGTTGTAACACAATGCGAGACAACTTTAGATGTGGTTGTTGAATTATCTAGATTATGTAAAAAACATAATGTTAAATACATAGTTAATCCAGCTCCTGCATTAAAACTCCCTGATGAAGTTCTTGATGGATTATTCTTATTAACTCCAAATGAAAATGAACTTGGAATTCAAATTGCAAAGAATCCTGAAACTTTGGATGAATATATAGCTGGCGCAAAAGAGATGCTTAAGAAGGGTGTAAAGAATGTTATTGTAACACTAGGAGTTAACGGATCATTACTTGTAAACAATGATGGAACATGCCATATTCCATCATTTAAGGTTAAGGCTGTTGATACTTTAGGTGCTGGTGATTCATTCACTGGTTCGCTTTCTGCGATGATTGATCAAGGATATTCTATTATAGATGCGATGAAAATTGCGACTGCAGTAGCGGCTTTAGAAGTTCAAAAACCTGGTGGTATCCCTGCGATGCCTTATAAAGAAGAAGTATTTAAATTTTTAGAGAAAGCTGGAAAATAAAATGATTAACGAAACTATAAATTTAAAATCTGTATATAAAAATCTATATAACGATTGTTACTTAACAACATATTGTCAAGATAACTACAAAGAATATTCTTTAGGAGTTAAAAGAAAAGCTTTAATTGTTTTTCCTGGTGGAGGATATAATTTCTGTAGTGAAAGAGAAGCTGAACCTGTAGCTTTAAGATTCCTTGGATATGATATCGCTACATTTGTATTAAAATACTCAGTTAATCCTAATATTAAGTATCCAAATCCTTTAGAAGAAGCATTAGCCGCTGTTGCTTATGTTAGAAATAATTCTCAAAAATACCATGTTGATGAAAATAGCATTTCAGTAGTTGGTTTTTCTGCAGGTGGTCATCTAGCCGCAAGCGCAAGTTGTTATTATCATGATAAAGAGATTTTAAATAAATTAGGATTAACAGAAGAAGAAACAAAGATTAATGGCTGCATACTAGGTTATCCAGTAATAACTAAAGAAGGTCACCTAGAAACAATAAATAATGTTAGCGGTAAAAATCCTGAATTAATGGAAAAATTCTCTATCGAAAAACATGTAACTGAAAAATTCCCAATGACATTTTTCTTCCATACTTCTGAGGATGATGTTGTTGATGTGGAAAATTCTTTGAAACTCGCAAGTGCACTTCATAAATTCAAAATCCCATTTGAAATGCATATCTATCCATATGGACAACATGGACTTTCAGTTAGCGATAAAACAGTCTATTATAATGCATCAAAAGAATTTTTAGAAAGAGTTGAACCTAATACTGATTGGGTTAGACTTGCGATTAACTTTATTAAAAAATATATCTAGATATTAAATAGATCACAAGAATAATTGAGAGTGCCATAAGATATTATGATTTTAAATGGCACTCTCTTTTTATAGGAAAATAGGTTAATCGAATGTTGTGTCTTCAATCATGATTTAAGTAATTATAAAGTTAGTATATAAACAAAATAATCCTGTCATTCAGACAAAATATCTTATCATAATTATTAATGAATAATAAGACAAATGATAAGATAAATCACGTTGATGAAACTAGGCAGGTTGGTAAGACAACTTCGATTAGAAACTTTTTCTTTATCATAGATTCCGCGGTTTTGTATTCGCCAATCTTTCGGTTTTGTATTCACCAATCTTTCGGTTTTGTATTGATGTAACTGTGCTTTTGTTAAAAAGATGACGTTAGTTGAACATCATAAATTCTTATGCCAAGAAGGATGTTTAGTGTTCAATCTATGATATAGAAATCGCTTCTAATGCTTTGGCATTTTATTTTCTATTAATATTTTTTTGCAGTTTTGTGATAAAACATATTAAAAACATTGCAGTTTTGTGATAAAAAGTATTAGAAACTGCTTTTTCAACGAAACTATATAAAGAAGAATCGTTGATTATTCTTGATGAAATTCAACTATTTAAGCCTGCAAGGCAAGCAATAAAGACATTACTGTTTAATGGAAGATATGATATCATTGAAACCGGTCTTTTGTTTCGATTGTAAAATCAAATGACGATGAAAATTATATACTTCCTAGTGAATTAACTAAAATTGATGTTAATCCCATCTCTTTTATCAATAATCATCGAGAATACTCCACTCTCTATAGGCTGGAGATGAATCGTGCAATTTATATAATAATTGATTGTAATCGAGCATA
>CALCVH010000093.1 GCA_937907585.1 uncultured Bacillota bacterium
TTTCGCAAATAGTAGTTATGAAAACTCTATTATAAAAGCATTATATATTTCAGGTTATATCAAAACTAGTGCCGCATCTGTTTACAGTTCTTTAAGATGCAATTCAGCGATGTCGTATGCTAAATATGATGAAGGTTCATTTAGATATCAAGATGAGAATCAAGCATATGAAGTTATTTCTTTAAGATTTATAAATGAAGTTAACTCTAAAACTAATGGTGCAAATGGTACATTTGATACATTTGAAGAAGAAAAAGAATATGGTGATTTATCACTTGGCACATATAGAATTATTCATCATGAAGATATAAACCACTGTTTTGAAATGTATGATAATTTATCTATAGCGAATACAATTGATTTCTTTAATAAATCTCTTAACTTAAACAGTAATAATAAATATAAAAATACTAGTCAAGTATGGTTTATAAAAGAATTATCTACTGGATTAATGTTAGCTTTAGCATTTACATTCATAATTGCTTTAGTATCAGTAATTGTTACATACGTCCCATTTATGAAATCACTTAAGGTAGCTGGCGATGATAGAATAGATAAAGAATATAAGATTCATAGTGAATATTATCATACTACTCCTATTACATCTAGAAAAGAGAAGACATTCGTAAAGAGATTATTATTCATTTTACCAATGATTTTAACCGCTATAATTGCTTGTCTAGATTTTGTTCCACTTGCGAGATTATCAATGGATGAATTCCCTGACGCTGCAGGAAACGTATATACATTCTATTTCCCTGAAAGAATGATGAACTCAGTATTCTTATGGGCTATCGTAAATGGTTCAATAGGTTTAGCTATATGGGCATTAACTACAGTTATTGAAAATGTTGTATATATTCTTCTTGGAAAGAAAGAAAAAGCGGATTGGACTAAATTTAAATTATTAGCTGTTAAACCAATGGATTTATTAAAATCATTATTAATGGCTATCGCTCTATTCTTCACATTCTATGGAGTATTAGAAATAGTATATTTAATTACTCACCAAGACTTTAGATTCATGTTAATAAGTGCTTCTCCATTAAACAAGAGAATGTTACTAACTTGGTTGATATATTTAGCTGGTTTCTATGTATTCTATGTGTCTAACTCTATCCGTGTAAACTTAACAATCGCTAGAGAAGGATATAAAGAATGGCACGTAATACTAATCGGTGGTCTTGCGAATTCATTAGGTTTAGTATTTATATTAATCATCAACTATTTCGTATATTTTAAAACTGGTACAGTATTCTATGGATATTATAGTCCAACAGATCAATCGGAAATGTGGCTATATATCAATATGGTATTTGGACTAGTTGTGATGATGTTTATACTACCTATATTTAATAGACTAATTTATAAGAAAACTGGTAACGTGTACGCTGGAGCGTTACTATGGTGCATGATCTTTATCATGATGAGTTTATCAGCGTCAATATCATTTATACCAATGTAGGAGAAGAAAATGGATTATAAAAAAGAATCATTAAAACGCCATTATGAGTGGCAAGGAAAAATAGAAATTAAACCAAGAGTAGGAGTTGAAACAAAAGACGACTTGTCTTTAGCTTATACACCTGGTGTCGCAGAAGCTTGTCTAGAAATTAATAAAGATGTTAATAAGAGCTTCGAACTAACAAGAAGATGGAACACAGTACCAGTAATAACAGATGGTACTGCAGTACTAGGCTTAGGTGATATTGGACCAGAAGCAGGACTACCTGTTATGGAAGGTAAAGCCGCATTATTCAAAACATTTGGCGATGTAGACGCATATCCATTATGTATAAACTCTAAAGATACAGAAGAAATAATTAGAACTATTAAGTTGTTCGCTGGAAGCTGGGGTGGAATAAACTTAGAAGATATTTCTGCTCCTAGATGTTTTGAAATAGAAACTAGATTAAAAGAAGAACTAGATATTCCTGTATTCCATGATGATCAACACGGTACCGCTATCGTTTGTACTGCAGGATTAATTAACGCATTAAGACTCGCTAATAAGAAAATTGAAGATGTAAAAATTGTTGTAAATGGACCTGGTGCCGCTGGTATCGCAATCACTAAATATCTTCTTAATTTCGGCGCAAAACATGTACTCGTTTGTGGTAGAACAGGAATACTATATGAGGATATGCCTAATATTAATGACGCTAAAAAAGAAATTGCTAAATTAACTAACCCTGAAGGTGTTAAAGGAAGCCTAGCTGATGCGTTAAATGGCGCAGATGTATTTATTGGTGTATCAGGTCCTAACTGTGTAACTAAAGAAATGGTTAAATCAATGGCTGATAAATCAATCATCTTCGCTTTAGCAAATCCAGTTCCTGAAATCAATCCAAATGATGCGTTAGAAGCAGGCGCATTTATCGTTGGTACAGGTTCATCTGAATACAAGAACCAAATCAATAATGTTCTAGTATTCCCTGGCTTATTTAGAGGCGCAATTGATGCGCACGCTACAACTATCAACTTTGAGATGATGAAAGCCGCATCACTTGGTATCGCATCAATCATTAGTGACAATGAACTATCAAGAGACTATATTATTCCACTTGCTTATGATAGAAGAGCTCACGCTAGTGTAGCGAAAGCTGTTAAAGAAGCCGCTATTAGAACAGGTGTAACTAAACAATAATTTATTCTTAAAACTCCGAGTGCCTTATAAGCCTTGGAGTTTTTACATAATTAAAAGAATAGGCTTTATATGTAAATATAAAGAGAAAATAGCCATTTTTTAATGTTGACAAATTGCGATTTTAAATGTAATTTAAAGTAAAAGAAGAGGAAATAATTATGTATGAAAGATTAGAATATCCACGTCCTAATTTAAGAAGGGATGACTGGCAAGCTTTAAATGGAATCTGGAATTTTGCGTTTCTAGATGAAGTTAATTTTAAAGATGCAATAAAAAATGGAAAATTAAAAAGAGAGATCAATGTTCCATTTACTTATCAATATGAAGCTTCACTAATTGGAATAAAAGATTATCATGAAGGCGTTATCTATAGTAGAACATTTAAGATTGATAAAAAGAATTTAAAAAGAAATACACTCTTATGTTTTAACGCCGTAGATTATTACTGTGAAGTTTACGTTAATGGCTATTTTGTTTATAGTCATCAAGGAGGATTTACTCCATTTAATGTTGATATAACTGAATATGTAAAAGAAAATAATTATATAGTTGTGAAATGTCTTGATGATTTAGATACAAATAAACCAAGAGGAAAACAGAGTTGGACAAATGAAAAATTCTCTTGTTTCTATATTCCAAATACAGGTATCTGGCAAAGTGTATGGCTAGAATTCTATAATAAAGACGCATTAAAAGAATATACTCTATTTACTGATATAGATGAATATTCTATTAATGGTGAACTTGTGACATATAATGGATTCGCTAATAAAGCTAGATTTGTTATTTCTTATAAAGATAAAATTGTTAAAAAAGGATGTCTATCTATTAATAATAAACATGTAAATTATCACTTTGTAATAGAAGAAGAAAGTTCTGTTGATAGCCATTTCTGGACACCTGAAAACCCTAATCTTTACTGCCTTGATATTGAGCTATATAAAGATAAAGAATTATTAGATACTGTCCACACTAGATTCGGTATGAGAAAGATAAGTGTTATGGGTAATAAGATTCTATTAAATAATCGCCCTTATTACCAAAAACTATTATTAGATCAAGGATACTTTAAAGAATCTGGCTTAACACCTCTATCAGTTGATGCGATTAAAAATGATATCTTATTATCGAAAGAAATGGGATATAATGGCGCAAGAAAACATCAAAAATTTGAAGACCCATACTTTTATTATTTAGCAGATGAAATGGGATTCTTAACTTGGTGTGAGATGCCTTCATCATATAATTTCTCAAATGAATCAATCAAAAACACTTCAACTGAGTGGCAAGAAATCGTTAAAAACGCTATGAATTATACTAGCGTAATAACATATGTACCACTAAATGAAAGCTGGGGAGTTAGAAAGATATTAAATAACTTTAACCAACAATCATTTGGAAAGAGTTTATATTATCTAACTAAATCTATTGATCCATCTAGATTAGTATCTATCAATGATGGATGGGAAAATATAGAAGAAACAGATATAGTTACTATTCATGATTATGCTTATTCTAGCGATGGATTTAAAGAAAAATATAATCCAGATAATTTTGATGAATTATATCCAGTAGGTAGAAAACTATTTGCGATTAATAATAAATACAAAGGCCAACCTGTTGTGTTTAGCGAATTTGGTGGAATCGCTATGGCTAAGGATTCTAAAGATGGCGCTTGGGGATATGGAAAAAGCGCTAATAATAATGAAGAATTCTATAAGAGATATGAGAATCTAATAGGTGGAATAAAAGAATTAGATTTCGCAGGATTCTGTTATACGCAAACAACTGATGTTCAACAAGAAGTAAATGGACTTCTTGATGAAGAACATAAACCAAAATACGATATCGAAAAAATTAAATCATTAACATAATCTAAATCGCTCTATTCATTAGAGCGGTTTATTTTTATGTCTGTAAATTTTAGTTGACAATAACAGTTAAGCAGTATATGATAATGGTGGTATTAAAATTTGATTAAAAAGTAAATAGAAACAAAGAATTTTTTATTTGTTATAAAAATGTTATCGATAACATTGAGGTATAATATGATAAAAACTGATATTACCGGAATCGGTGATCCATTTGTTCTTGTATACAATAATACATATTATATGTATTCAACAAGCGCACCAGATGGATTTAAATGTTTTACATCCACTGATTTATTAAACTGGAAAGATAGTGGATATGTGTATAAAGATTCTTCTTGGGGTGAAAATTGTTTTTGGGCTCCAGAAGTTTATTATTATCAAGGTAAATTCTATATTCTCTATACTGCAAGATGGAAGAAGAACCATTCGCTCCGTACTGGTCTTGCGGTATCTGATTCACCACTTGGCCCATTTAAAGATATTTTTGATGGCCCACTTTTTGATATGGGATACGCAACAATAGATGCGACTATATTATTTGATAATGGTAAAAACTATCTATATTTTACTCGTGATTGTAGTGAATATATAATTGATGGAGTACATACAAGCGCAATCTACGTTGTAGAAGTTGATAATTCATTAACTAAATTCTTAAATGAACCAAAAATGATTTCAATACCAGATAACGAACTTGAAAGAAGTGTTGATAAAGAGTGGTGTTGGAATGAAGGACCTGCGGTAATTCATTTAAATAATAGATATTACTTAAATTATTCAATGAACTGTTATGATAATAGACATTATTCTATTGGATGTTCAGAAAGTGATTCACCACTTGGCCCATTTAAGAAATATGATAATAATCCAATATTAAAATATAGAGAATTTGAATTTTCTGGTCCTGGACATAATCACTTCTTTAGAAGAATAGAAGATAATAAATTACTTACATCATTCCATATTCATACTGATTATGATCATCCATCTGGAGATAGAAGGTTCTGTATAGGTAGTGTTGAATTTGATAAAGATAATAAGATGAAAATCGAGGTTTAAATGACTGATAGAAAAATGGTTACGATGAAAGATATCGCAACACTAGCGAATGTTACAACTCAAACTGTATCAAGAGCTTTAAGCGATTCAGATAATGTTCATCCAGAGACAAAGAAAAAAGTATTAGAAATAGCGAAACAGCTTAATTACATAAAGAATTCAAATGCGTCTATTTTAAGAAGCGGTTCCTCTAAGATTATAGCGGTTTTCTATGATAACTTAAAAAACCTATTTTTCTCATTAATGTCAGATTTTTTGTACAATAACTTTAAAAAATATGGTTATACAATAATGACTATTCCTGTATTTAATCCTAAATTAAATATGGAAATGTATAAATACGCTTTATCTTTAAATGTTGCGGGGATTATATCGTTCCTAGAATGTGATGAAGAATTATCTAAATATTTATCAGATAATAGATTTCCTTTAATAGTATTCGGTAGAAAAAGCGATTATAAATATGTTGATTATATCGCTTTAGATGATGACTGTGGTGGAAGGCTAGCAGCGAAAGAACTATTAAAAGAAAATGGAAAAGAATATCTATATGTTAGTGAAAGTATTGAACTTGAAGTAAGTATGGATAGATTTAAAGGATATCAAGATGAACTTAAGAAAAATGGATATAGTTCATATTTAATCGATGTATCTAAAACTAGTATCGATGATGGATTAGATAAATTATTTAAAGATGGAAAGAAAATAGATTCAGTATTCTGTTTCAATGATATGTTAGCGTTTGGAGTAATAAGATATTATGAAAAACATAATTATCCTAAACCAAATATTGTTGGATTCGATGCATTATCAAATGAAATTATGCTTCCATGTGAACTTAAATCAATTGGTGTTGAAAAAGAGAAAATGGCATCTATAGCGGCTAAAAATCTTGTATCAAAGATAGAAAGAAATAATGATGAAGAAATAGCGCTAACTATGCCTGTCAACTTATATAAATAATAAAAAAATATAAAGGAGAAAACATGAAAAGAAGATTTTTATTAGTTTTATTTTTAGTTCTTTTCTTTGAATTCTGTTTTACTGTTACAGCATGTAACAAGAAGACTAATCCAACTACTAAGGAACAAACTACTTTAACAGATGACAAAGAATCAACTACTAAAGAGCCTGTAAGTAGCGCTGATAAGGAAAGTGAAACTACTGAAAAGCAAGGACTTCCAGAAGGAACTATCGCTCTTGATAGTGTACCTACTGGTTTAGTTAACCTAGAAGCTACAGTTGATAACATGACAGCTAGAGCTGAAATGTCATTCGAATATAAAGAATCTACATTAGATTTCGTTGCGTATGTACTAGATGAAGTAGTATATACAAAAGGCAATATATATTCAAATGATAATATTGAACTAGCATTAGATAAAGTTATTCGTGTACAAGGATATACAGATAGTTCAGTATCTGTAGTCGTTGATGCATCAGGTAATATGAATGTTAGAGGATTATTATCTCAAGAAGTTTTATCTGATAGTGGAGTTACTAGTGAAGCTAAATTATTCACTCTTGATAACGAAACCGTAGCTGGTTATATGGTTAAGATTAGTGTTCCATACACTTTAATTGGCGTAACAAAAGAAGAATATAACGCTGCAGTATTAATCGCATTAACTAATGCTCAATCAGCAACTAAACTTAATATTGAATTAAGAAAAGTTAATGGTGAAGATTAT
>CALCVH010000094.1 GCA_937907585.1 uncultured Bacillota bacterium
GTTATTAAAGAAATTATCCGCTACAGGAAATGGTAAATGTAACTTCACTAATCTTAATCTAAATCATTCTAAATATAATAATGGAGAATATTTTAAAGACTTACTAGATAATAATTTAAATAAGATATTAGATTGGTTTAAGGAACTAGGAATAGAATATTTTTCTGATATAGAAGGTAGATTCTATCCGTATTCTAATAGCGCTAAAACGGTTAAATACATAATGGAATCAAATATTAATAAAGATGATTACATATTAAACCAAAAAGTTACAAATATAATTAAGAATAACTATATATTTACCGTTGAAGCACTAGATAATACTAATAATACTCAATATAGTTATAAAGCTAGAAATGTGTTAGTTTCCACTGGATTAAAGAATTACAGTTCTTTAGGTTCTGATTTTTCTATAGAAAAAGTACTTACTAATCTAGGACATAGTTTTACAGATATTTATCCATCTAATATATATGTAAAAATTAAAAATAAAAATATAACTAAACCTATATCAGGATTAAGAATTAAAGCTAAAGCATCTTTATATAATGATAATGAACTAATATTTAATGAATTAGGTGAAGTGTTATTTAAAGATGATGCGTTAAGTGGAATAGTAATATTCAATTTATCAAGCTCAATAGCTTACCTATATAAGAATAAACTAGATAAACATCTTACTATTCATCTAGATTTAGTTCCAGATATAGATAATCTTAAGATTAATAATAACGATTACAAAAAAGAATATCTAAAATATTTAGATTATAGAATTGTAGATTGTTTCACTAAAAACAATATAACAAATATTAAAGATGTAGTGTTTGATGTATCAGGATTAGGTGATTTTATGAACGCACAAGTATCTTGTGGAGGAATAAAGATAGATGAAATCAATACTAAGTCACTTGAATCTAAAATAGTTAAGAATCTATATTTTAGTGGAGATATATTAGATATTGATGCGCCATGTGGTGGATATAATCTATCTAATGCGTTCTTAAGCGGTATGAAAGTAGGTGAAGAAGTTGAATAAGGAAACTACTTTAAATTTAGAAAATGAAATACTCAATAATAATTTACCTAAACCAAAGTTATTACTTCATGCGTGCTGTGGGCCTTGTACATCAGGTGTATTTGATCAGTTAAAAGATTATTTTGATATCACAATTCTTTATTATAATCCTAATACCTATCCATATAGTGAATATATGTTGAGGTATGAACAATTAATTAAACTTCAAAAACATTATGATTTTAAATTAATACTGACTGATTATAATGAAGATGAATATTTATCTAAGATTAAAGGGTTAGAAAGTGAGCCTGAAGGTGGTTCTAGGTGTACAGTATGTTATAAGTTAAGACTTGAAGAAACCGCTAAATACGCTAAATTAAATGGCTTTTTATACTTCACTTCAACATTATCAGTATCTCCATATAAAAATGCGGAGAAACTAAATAAAATAGGTGAAGAATTAGAAGCTAAATACAATGTTAAATATTTATATTCTGATTTTAAAAAACATGATGGATATAAAAACTCTATAAAGAATTCTAAAGAATTTGATCTATATAGACAAGATTATTGTGGATGTAGATATTCTTTAAGAAAAGATTCATAATTTTAGGAGATATAACAATGAAAAATAATGACATTATCAGCAAAATCACATTCTTTAAAGTAGAAGATGATACACAAACATTTAAACTCGCAAATAAGCTACTTAATGGCGATATATTATGTCTTGATTTTAATTCATGTCCTGTAAATCAAGCAGAAAGGGTATTAGATTTCTTAGCGGGAGTCAACTATGCGACAGATGGATATGTTAGTACATTATCTAAAAATATTTATTTATTCGCTATAAAAGAAGACTATAAAGATCCTGATTTAAAGAAATTTATAAGTGATTATAGTAAATAATGATATATACAGTATTTGGTGAAGTTTTAAGGGTATTTTATTATCTAGGGCTTATCTATTACTTATTATTAGTAATATATATAGTTTGTACTTGGATAAGTGGATTATATTATACTAAATTATTTTCTATTCTAAGAACAATCGCGTCTCCATTTAATAGACTATTTTCTGGTAAATTAATTGTAGGAGGATCGTTTGATCTAGGATATTTATTAGGACTAATATTATTTGATGTTGGACTTAATGCGATAAAAAATGTTTCATATATGATATAGGAGGGAAAATGGAATTAAATAAATATATTGATCATACTTACTTAAAAGCAAATGGATCAAAGGAAAACATTGTAGAATTATGTAAAGAAGCAGTTAAATATAACTTTAAAAGCGTATGTGTCAATCCTTGTTTTATAAATGACGCTAAAGAATTATTAAAAGGAAGCGATGTATTAGTTTGTACAGTTATAGGTTTCCCTTTAGGACAAAACACTACAGAAACAAAAGTATTTGAAACTAAAAATGCGATAGAATTTGGCGCTGATGAAGTAGACATGGTTATAAACGTTATCAAATTAAAAGATAAAGATTATGATTATGTATTAAACGAAATTAAGGCTATAAGAGAAGCAAGCATAGGTAAGACTTTAAAAGTTATAATTGAAACTTGTTATCTAACTGAAGATGAAATTGTTATGGCGTCTAAATTAACTAAAGAAGCTGGAGCTGATTACGTTAAAACATCTACTGGATTTGGAACTGGTGGTGCACTCGTTAAAGATGTTAAATTAATGAGAGAAACAGTTGGAGATAATTTTGGCGTTAAAGCATCTGGTGGAGTATCAAGTTACGCTGAAGCAATGGAAATGATAGAAGCTGGCGCAACACGTTTAGGTACATCTAAAGGCGTTAAAATAATGGAAGGAAGTAAATAATATGTCTACACCTCATAATAATGCGAAATTAGGCGATATCGCTAAAACAGTATTAATGCCTGGAGATCCTTTAAGAGCGAAATATATCGCTGAAACATATTTAGATAATCCAGTATGTTTTAATACAGTTAGAAATATGTTTGGATATACTGGAACTTATAAAGGTCATAAAGTTACAGTTATGGGTTCAGGCATGGGCATGCCTTCTATTGGAATATATTCATATGAATTATTCAAGTTCTATGATGTAGAAAATATCATTAGAATTGGCTCTGCAGGAGCATATACTAAAGAGCTTGATATATTTGATGTAGTAATCGCAAATAGCGCTTATAGCGAATCATCATTCGCTAAAGTATTTAATAATGAAGATACTAATATGATGTATCCATCAGAATACATCAATAGAACTATAAAAGAAGTAGCGAACGAACAAAATATCACTTTACATCAAGGTGTAATTCATTCTTCAGATGTTTTCTACCATACTGATAGATCAGATTATTATAAAGATGTTGAAACTCATAACTGCATCGCTGTAGAAATGGAATCTTATGCATTATTCTCAATCGCTAATGCATTAAATAAAAATGCAGCGTGCTTGCTTACAATATCAGATTCTTTCGTATCACCAAAAATAACTACCGCAGAAGAAAGACAAACATCATTTAATACAATGATGAAATTAGCTTTAGAAACAGCTATAAAATTATAATTATTATACTAATAAATTAGATTTCTATTATTTTGAACAATTTAATGAATATGATATTCAGCTTCCTAATAACGTTACAGTAAACTATATTGGATATTAATTACTATTCATATTAACTACTCTTTATTGAGTAGTTTTTATTATGTAAATATATAATAATTAGTTTTAAAACTAACTATTTTAATATATAATCAAATTAATTGGAGGTAATATGTACAATAACGATAGAACTATTGGTAAAATTCTTAATATTACTAATAAAATGTTTAGACAAAAAGTTAAAGAAGAAGCTTTATCTGAAGGCATTAATATGACAGAAATATGGATTTTATCTACATTAAGTAAGAATATTGATAAAGAACTAACTCAAAAAGATATATGTGATATCTTGAAACTTACTGCGCCATCTATATCTATTACATTAACTAATTTAGAGAGTGATGGATTAATAGAAAGAAAGAAATCTACTATAGATTCAAGAAAAACAATTATATCTATTACAGAAAAAGGTATTAATAAATCTGAATTATGTAAGAAATATTTTATTAAGATTGATGAATTATTAGAAAAATCTATTACTAGTGATGAATTAGAAATATTCTATAAATGTATGAATTCTTTCATAAAAGCTATGGAGGAATATAATGTTTAAGTTATTAAGATATTTAAATAAATATTGGTATCTCGCGATGCTTGCGCCAATGTTTATGATTTTAGAAGTATTAATGGATATGTTTTTAACTCAATATATGGAAAAAATCGTAGACTATGGTATTCAAACCAATAATATAGATAACGTTGTTAGATACGGACTAATTATGGTTGGTATAGTAGTAGTTGGTGTAATTACTGGTGTACTCGCTGGAGTATTTACGAATATTACTAGTTATAAATTTGGTGATGATTTAAGAAAAGATGTATTTAAAAAGATTATGAATCTATCTTTAAATCAATCTGATAAATTTAGAACAGGGTCTTTAGTTACTAGAGTAACAAATGATATTACACAAATACAAAATATGATATCTATGTCCTTAAGAGGACTTGTTAGAAGTTTATCATTCTTTTTTATAGGTATTATATTTACATTAAATATATCTAGTAGATTTGGACTAATACTAATAGTAATATTGCCTCTTGAATTAATCGCTATGATTATATTTATGAGATTATTGTTCCCGATATTCTCAAAGATTCAAGCTAAATTAGATAAGGTTAATACTGTTGTATTAGAGAACGTTGATGGAGCTAGAGTAGTTAAAGCGTATTCTAAAGAAAATAGTGAATATAATAGGTTTAAACAAGCGAATGATGAATATACAGGATTAAATATGAAAGTTGGTAAGATTGACGCATTCTTAATGCCTATATTAAATATCATTGTATATGCAGGACAAATATTCATTTATTATATTGGTGGAACTACTATTGTTGATTCATTTAGAAGTTTTATATCACCTGATATCATGTTAGGTGAAATCACTCAAGCAGTAACATATATAATCATGATAGTAAATGGATTACTTATGCTTGGAATGTTGTTCTCAAATATCGCTAGAGCGATAGCGAGCGCAAAGAGAGTTAATGAAGTGTTAGATTCAAAATATGAATTAGTTGATGGCTCTTTAGATATAAATAGTGTAACAAATAAAGGAACTATTGAATTTAAGAATGTTTCATTTAAATATCCAACATCATCTAACGATATATTAACTAATATTAATTTAAAAATTGATAAAGGTGAAACTATCGCTATAGTTGGATCAACTGGTAGTGGTAAATCTAGTTTAGTTAATTTGCTTGTTAGATTCTATGACGCAACAAAAGGAGAAGTAATAGTTAACGGACATAATGTAAAAGAATATAAGAAAAAAGATCTAAGAAACAGTGTAGCAATATGTTTACAAAAATGTGAATTATTTGGTGGAACAATCAAAGAAAATATAATGTTTGGTAAAACTGATGCGACTATGGATGAAGTAGAAAAAGCTGCGGATATTGCGCAGTGTAAAGAATATATTGAACTTAAAAAAGATAGATATGATGAATATATTCAAGAAAAAGGCGCATCTTTATCTGGTGGACAAAAACAGAGGTTATCTATAGCAAGAGCGATAATAAGAAAACCAGATATTATAATATTTGATGATTCAACAAGCGCATTAGATTTATTAACAGAAGCAAAACTATATAAAGCTATGAAAGAGAATTTATCTGATACAACTAAGATAATAGTTGCGCAAAGAATTGCGACAGCTAAAAACGCTGATAAAATTGTTGTATTAGATAATGGCAAAATAGAATCGTTTGGTACTCATGATGAACTTTTAAAACATTCTAAAGTCTATAATGATATCTATAAATCTCAACTCAAGATGGAGGCAGTATAATTATGGCGAATACTAATAATGTACAAAAGACTCCATTTAATAGAGGTGTCGGACCTGGAAGCAGGTTTTCTAGAACAATAGAAAAACCAAAAGATGCGAAAAAGGTTATTAAAAGATTAATTAAATATCTAGTTTCATCAAAACTAATATTTATATTATTAATTGTGTCTGTATTATTTTATACATTCTGTAATCTATATAATAATATATTGCTTAAGAATATAGTTGAATCATTAGGAGAATACGATAAAGAACTAGGAATGTGGGTTAAAAATCCTAATGGTGATGAATTTATAAAAAATCTAATATATTTAGGTATATTTGAATTATTATTCTGTATAACTATGTTCTTTAACTCATTGTTATCAGTATTCTTATCTACTAATACAGTTAGAAAGATGAGAAATGATCTATTTAATAAAATAGTTCACCTGCCAATTTATTATACTGATTCACATGAACATGGTGATATATTATCAAGAATGACAAACGATGTAGATAATATATCAAATGCGATTAGTCAATCAGTAACTACTTTATTTAGTGGTATTATTACTATAATTGGTTGTTTAGGAATAATGATATATTATTCGCCACTATTAACTTTAGGTTCTGTAGTAGTAGTTATATTAACATTTGTATTGACTCTACTTATGAATAAATATGCTAGACCACTATTTAAAAAACAACAAATTATATTGGGTAAATTAAATACGCAAACAGAAGAGATGGTTTCACTAAATAAAACCGTAATGACTAATAATAGAGAGTTAATTGCGATTGAAGAATTTAATGAATACTCTAATGAATTTAGAAAAACAGCGACTATTGCGCAGATTGTTGGCGGATCAATGGGACCACTAATGAATTTCATTAATAATGTTGGATATTTCTTAACATGTTTATTAGGATCACTATTTATTCTTAAAGGAATCGGCAATACTTTATTAAATGAGCCTTTAACAGTTGCGATAGTTATTATGTTCTTAACTACATCAAAAAAATTCGCAAGACCAATCAATAATATCGCAAACCTTTATTCATCATTAATAACAGCATTAGCTGGTGCTGAAAGAGTGTTCGCTATTATGGATGAAAAAGAAGAAGATTTTAGTGGCACAAACGAATTTAAGATGGAAAGTGTAGTTGGCGATATAGAATTCGATGATGTAGTATTTGGATATCCTAGCGGAAAACTAGTTTTAGATGGATTTAGTATGAAAGCTAAAGCTGGGTCTAAAATAGCGCTTGTTGGCGCTACAGGTTCTGGAAAAACGACGATAGTGAACTTGCTTCTAAGGTACTATGATATTAATGGTGGATCTATTAAAATCGATGGTAAGGACATAAATCTAGCATCTAAAAAGGAACTCAGAGATTCTATATCAATTGTTTTACAAGATCCAATACTTTTTGGTGAATCTATAGAAAACAATATTAAATACGGAAAAGAAGATGCGACAGATGAAGATGTAGATAATGCGCTTACATTTGCGAATTGTACATCATTCGTAAATAAACTTGAAAATGGTAAAAAAACAGTACTTACTGAAAATGCATCTAATATATCGCAAGGTCAAAGACAATTATTAACTATCGCAA
>CALCVH010000095.1 GCA_937907585.1 uncultured Bacillota bacterium
ATTCTTGATACTTTATCTCTAATAATATAGAATTCATTTTCATCAAATTTATCATAATTGATATTTTTAAGATACTGACTGAATTCCATCATTTTATCTTTACCATAAAAGAGCGCTGGTTCGTTCATATCATTCCAGAATCCATCTATTCCTAAATCAAGATATTTTTTATAACCTCTGCCAAATACTTCTTGTCCTTTTTTAGAAAAGTAATCTGGAAGTAAGCTATCTCCTGGCCATACACCTACTATATATGGCCTACCATCTTTAGTCATTGAATAAGCTTTTTCTTTTATTAATTCTTCATATAAGAAATAATCTTTTTTTACCTTTACAGCCGCATCAACGATAGGGATTATATGGACACCTTTACTCTTTAATGATTTAAAGTATTCCTTATCAATCTTAGAGTTCTTATAAAACGATTCATTAAATGTAAAATCTTCAAAATCTTCTAGACAATCAATATCAATAAACAACATATCGATTGGAAGATTTTTATCTTTGAATCCTTTTAATACATCATCTAAATCAGTTTTATTTAAATAGCCCCATCTTGATTGAGCGACACCAAAACTAAATAGTGGCGCTATATATGATTCACCAATCATCCATCTAAATTCTTTAATAACATTTAATATAGAATCTGATTCAATGATATATAGATCAAATCCATCTTTTAAATCTATTTTAATTAAATCTAAATCAGTGAATCCTAAATCATAATTAACAACTCTTGGAGTATCAATAAAAACACCAAAGATTATATCTTTTGAATTAAGAATAAAGAAGTTATGACTGGCGTATAAGCTTCTCCTGCTTTCGATGATGATTGGGTCATCTTCATTAAAAGATGTGAAAGCGGAGCCTCTTTTATTGATGCCTTTAACGTTTTCACCTAGTCCATAAATAGAATCTTTTTCAAGTAGATTTCTAGTTAAAACTATCGTATCTTTTTCTTTTTTATAATTTAAATATTTATCTAATTCTGTAATACTAGAATATTCAATATCTTTTATTACAGAATTAGTTATTATTCTTTCATTAAACTTAAATCTTTTAATACTCATATTAATCATTTACGTTTACAGATGATAATCTTCTCCATCTGTATTCACAGTTATCATAATCTTTTTCAAAATCTAAATCGTGTCCCATGAAACAAAGAAGTTTTTCATTTAGTTCACTAATTTCATCAGTATCGTTATTTAGATAATCAGTTAGTTTCTTTATCGCAACTTTAATCCTTTTTTCTAGTGCGCCAAATCTGATATCTTGAACATCGAATCCATTAACTCTATTTTCTTTATCCCATTGATATTTAAAAGTATTATATAAATCATCAAGTAATGGTAATAATTCTTTTAAATCATTTAGATTATCTTTAAGTCCATCTAGATTATGAGACTGATAATTAGTTCTTAATTTAACACCCAAATATGATTTTTTCTCTAATACCTTAAAGAGTTTATATTGAGTATTGAAGATATATTCAAACTTAGTACCTTTATAGTTCATCTTGTTATAGGTATTAATATGTTCAGAATACATTGATTCAATCTTATCATCAATAATTGTATCAATTGTGCCAAGAAGTGGATCATTAAATAATAAATACTTATTCGCAGTATTCTTTTCCATAAAATCATTATTATGAGTGATTCTATTTGCGAGATCAATATTCATAAAGTCATTAAATGATAATCCATCAGATAAAATCTTAAATTCATCATTGAATACATGATTAGTCACATCTTTATCTAAATCTAAATATCCAAATCTAACAAGTGATGCGAAATATAATGCAGGAAGAACTCCATATACTGATGTTTCAGCGCCATTATCTCCCCAACCTGTAAGAATATAATTAGATGTATCTGTATTCATACAAGCTTTCATAGATGCGTATATTTCAAGATTAGAATATCTATTATCAGGAGTGAATCCTAACCACTTCCATGCGCCTCCAGCGAATCCAACTTTAACACCTAATTTCTTATGAATATTTAGCCAGTTTTCAAAATATTCTACGTTTGTATGGTAATAATCCCAATATATTAATTCAATATCTTTAGGTATCTTCTTTAAGTCTTCTTCTTGGTTAGGTTTAGTATTTGCGACATATGATACATACATATCGCTCCACATCATTGCGTTTAGATTATATTTCTTACAGATATCTAATACTCTTTTAACGTGGTAGTTCATAAGTTCACCACGTTCTTTATATCCATTTATATCTAGATATCTTCCTCTACCTACCATGTGGGCTTCATCCATACCGATATGAATCTTACGAGATTTAAAACATTCACTACAAGTTTTAATTAATTCTTCTATGAATTCATATACTTTTTCACTTCCAATTAATAGAATATCATTACAATCAAATAAATCTTCCATAGAATAATATCTAGTAATTTCATTAAAGTGCGCTAATGTTTGAATACAAGGTATTAATTCAATTCCAAATACATCACAGTAGTTATCTATTTCTTTTAAATCTTCTTTGGTATATGGGTTTCTTAAATAACCAAAATATGGATATTTATCTACTTTATATGTATCTTCTGTATAAAGCATAAATGAGTTATATCCCATTACCGCAAGATATCTAATTAATCTTTTAAGTTCACTCACTTTCATTACCGCATTTCTTGAACAGTCCTGCATAAAAGTTAAGTTATCTATTTTAGAATTGAATTCCATATTATAATCGCTATTTCTATTAATTTTATAGCGAGCTAATACGTGGAAAAATCCTCTATATGCATAAACAGTTTTGTTGTAGAAAACATGATATTTATCATCATAGTATTTAACATCATTGTTTTCACTTTCTATAAATTCGATAGGTAAACCATCCTTATCTAATTCAAAATCAAATTCTTTAGATAATTCTTTAAAACCGTTTAATAGTTTGTTATCTGATATAATATTAAATTTCATTTTACACCTCATATTCTATTTCTAATTCACACTCAAACATCCTTTTCCAAGGTAGAGTTACTTTAAAATCTTTAATATATTTGTTTAATATTGGTAATTCTTTATCGATTACATTATGTAATTCTTTATATACTTCTTTTTCGATAGCGCTAGTCATATCACCTAAATTATATTTATCTAAATTATATTTAGGAAGTACATTTACTGTTACTCTTTCTCTAGCGTAATCCATATAACAATAGTCTTCTAAATATCTGAAAGCTAAGAATTTAATCTTTCCTACTTCATCTTTTCCAAAGAAATATAGAACTGATGTAGGAAGAGTAGTTCCAATAGTATTAGATGATGTATTCCATCCAGCGTATGAATCTATATTAAATAATAAGTTTTCTTTAGATAATAATTTGATAAATTCTATATCGCTTCCATTACAGAACGATGTATCAGCGACTGAGACTATTCTTTTATTATTATGAACATATTTAATATAGTTTATGAATTCACTTAAGTTTCTTTCAATATCATATACTCTTACAAAGTCAGGATCATCTTTATTAAGCATTTTAGATACCATATTTACGCATAATACTATATCCGCTTCATCAAATGAATATACTCTAGTTGCGCCAGCTGATATGATTTGATATTTAATGGTTTCATCCTGCATTCTATCTTCAAACCAAGGAATAGAGTATGGCGCAAGTGGAGATGAATATTTCACAAATACTTTAGGACTATAATTATTTAATGTAGATACTGCTTTAGATATTAAAGATAAACCTACATCATCAGCAGATGGATACATCGATACTTTTGTATGAAGGTAGTTATCTTTAATATATTTTCTAACCCTTATTTGATCAAGCGCAGTAAATCCATATACTGATGCGTCATCCTGAGGAACTATGAAATAATCAAATAAGCCATCATTGACTAATTCTAGTGTCTTTAATAAAACATTTAAATTGATTTCTCTTCTATTTAAGTAGTCATCAATATATTCTTTTTTAATTGAAAATTCTAATTCTTCTTTTTCTTTTAGTTCATCATCAGTTAATTTATTTAATTGGGCTAAATGTCTTAATTCACCTAATCTATGTATTTCTTTACCACATATTGCGTAATAATCAGGTTCTTCTGCGCTTAAAGAATAATCAGGACAGCGCATTATTAACTCAAATCCATAAATGATGATATCCTTATTAATTTCTCTAATTCTCTTAATAATATCAATTCTAGATACTAATTCATTATAAGAATGGTTATGAAGCCTAGATGGAACGAGTCCTCCTAAAACAAATGTGTCCATTGAAATAATTAGTACTTGTGCGTCTTTAACATTTGATAATAACCATTTTTCTAGCTTTTCATGATTCGCTTCTTTTTTCTCTTTAGGCATACACTCTTTTAAAGGAAGTATTATTTCATAATCTTCTTTTGGTAAAAGAGTAGGATATTTATAATTACATGGTCTATCATCTAAAGGAATCATAACTATTTTTTTCATATTATCACCTATTTTTCTGTCACCATTATGACGTTCATTACAGATCTAGTTGAAGTTAAATTATCGCTTCCTGTATCGCTAGATCTAACTATTACTTTATTTTCTCCATCAATATTACAAATTAATTGAGTTGATCCTCCGCCATCAAAGTTGGCTCCATTCAATACATTTGTATATAACATGAGATCTAGATCTAGAATCTACTAATATATGCAGTTCTTTAGATGCATTTTCAAATCCAAATCTATTATATCTGTTTCTATTTCCACTTAAAAATAATAAATCAAAATCTAATTCTTTTGCTTTATCTATTATTTTATTTAAAATCGCTGTAAATAGCCCTTTATTTCTATATTCTTTTAATGTAGATACCGCTCCTACACATCCAATCTTTAGTTTTTTATCACCATTTATTAGATTCATTCTATATAGTCCGATTGCGCTAACTATTCTTTCGTTATCAAATGCGGCAATATGGATCATATTAGGATTTTCTTTATAATATAATTTAGGCAATATATGTTCAAATTTATCATTATCATTAATAAATCCAAAAGAAGAGTTTAGACACTCCATTAAATTATTAAATTCTTCTTCTTTAACTAATCTAATTTCCATATTATTGATACATTATCTCATTTTCTATTATATTTTCATTAAAGTATTTTTTAATATTTGATAATGTTGTATCAGCGATATTAAATAATGCTTCTTTTGTCAAAAATGCCTGATGGCTTGTGACTATTACATTAGGCATTGAAATTAATCTTACTAAAGTATCATCATTAACTATATGATTTGAATAATCATGGTAGAATACATTTGATTCTTCTTCATATACATCTAGACAAGCTGCGCCAATTTTTCTTGTTTTAATTCCTTCAAGCAAGGCTTCAGAATCTATTAAACCTCCTCTAGATGTATTTATTATAACAACTCCAGTTTTCATTGTCTGAATAGTTTTAGAATTTACTATATGCCTATTTTCATTTGTCAAAGGACAATGGAACGATATTACATCACTTTCTTTAAATAATTCATCAAGTGAAACATATTTTACATCTAGATTTGGGTCTTGATGATTATCATATACTAATACATTCATCCCAAATCCTTTACATATATTAATAAATACTCTTCCTATTTTACCTGCGCCAACTACTCCAACAGTTTTATTATATAGATCAAATCCAGTTAATCCATTTAAACTAAAGTTAAAATCTCTAGTTCTAATATATCCTTTGTGTATTCTTCTAATAGATGTTAAAAGGAGCGCAATAGCGTGCTCCGCTACTGCATATGGTGAATATGCAGGAACTCTTACAATATGAATCTTATCTTTAGCGTATGATATATCTACATTATTATATCCAGCACATCTTAAAGCTAAGAATTTAATATTAAAACTTACTAGAGTATCTATTACTTCTTTACATATTTCATCATTAACGAATGCGCATACTGTATCAAAACCTTTAGCTAGATTAACAGTATCTTTAGTTAATCTGGTTTCATAATATGTTATATCAAATTCATTATTTATATTTCTAGAATCAAATGATGTTTTATCATATTCTTGAGTATCGAAAAACGCAATTCTTATTCTTTTCATTTATTATTTCTCCTTTCTTATATTATAATAATAAATATATTTTTTTCAAAATAATAAGCATTTGTATTGATGTATTATAAAAAATTCCTTATAATACAAAAAACGAGGTATTTTATGAAATCTTTTTCTAATAAACAAATATGCATTTCAACAATACTCAAATCTATTACTATTATATCTGTCATTTTAGGCGTAATTCTTAGCGCTAAAGCAAGCGTTACAGTATTTATGGGTGGAAGTAGAGTGTTTATGTACTTTACTATTCAATCTAATATATTGATTGCGCTTTTAATGTTAGTTGAACTTATAATGATATATTTAAAGAAATATAATAGCTTATTATTCTTAATTAAATATATCTCCACAATCTCTATAACTTTAACTGGCGCAGTCTTTACTTTTATGTTGGTTCCAGTATTAAAAGAAAACGCTTGGAGTTTAGCTAATACATTAACTCACGCGATTGTCCCAGTCTCATCTATTATAGATTTCTTTATTATTGGAGTAAGCTATAAAATTAAGAAGAATAAAGTTCCACTAGTTCTTATTCCACCTTTAATGTATGTTATATATTCTTCAATTTGTTATGTATTAAAAATAGAATTCGCTCCTAATCAAATATATCCATATTTCTTCTTAAATTGGGGTAATGATGTATCTCCATTCTGTATCGCAGATCATTTCCCATATCTTGGGACAATGTATTGGATTTTATTCTTACTCATAATGTTGTTAATTGTGGGATTATTATATTTAGTGTTATTAGATTTAATTAGAAAATGGTTAAAGAAGGACTCATAGTCCTTTTTATCTTGTCTTTTTCTTTAATAAACAATGTAATTTAATCGTTAATAACCTTAAGTTTAGGAGGGAATATAAACTAAACAAGATATAGCGAATCTCATTGGTGGTGGGTAATGATGAACACTTTGGATTTACATATAATTCAGATGGTTATTTCTTCTATTTAATATATTATGTATAAATTTAATCTATGTATAAAGGGATGCTACTTCGCATCCCTTTATACATATTTGGTACTACTTATTTAATACTTTTAACATCTTTTTAAATAAATCATCCATGTCGATAGGTTTAGTAACGACATCATTTATTTTTACATTCATTGCCTTATCATAATCATCTTTGAAAGCGTCAGCGGTTAAAGCTAGAATAGGAATATCTTTATAATTTGATTCTGTTCTAACTTTATTAGCGAATTCATATCCGTTCATCACAGGCATTTGAATATCAGTTAATATGATATCAATTTTATCTGATAGTAAATCATAAGCTTCTTTTCCGTTTACTGCTTCTATCATATTGATATTATAATTGCTTAAGATTATACGAATGATTTCTCTATTGATTTCATTATCTTCCGCAACTAATGCGTTTATATTTTCTAATTTATGGTAACTATTTTTAATATCTATATCATTTTCTTTATTAGTTTTTTTATCTGATAATTTAAATGAAACTGTCACTATAAATTCGGAACCTTTTTGATATTCAGTCTTTAAATCTATAGTACCATTCATCATATCTACTATAGATTTAGTTATAGCCATCCCTAGTCCAGTACCTTGGATATTTTCAACATCTTGAGTTCTTTCTCTTTCAAAAGCGTTATAAATCTTTTTAGAGAATTCTTCATTCATTCCAATTCCTGTATCTTTTACACTGAATTTGAATGTTGCGTAATTATCTATAATACCTTCTTCTTTTACAGATACTATAACACTACCTTCTTTGGTAAACTTATATGCGTTATTAATTAGATTAATTAGAACTCTATTTAATCTATTTTTATCACATATAATATTAGGATGTTTGATATCTTTATTGATAGTATATTTTAGATTCTTAGCTTCCATCTGGATATAAAACATATTATAGATATCATTCATAATATCATTTAAATTACATTCTACATCTATTAATTCCATCTTTCCTGATTCAATACGGCTCATTTCAAGGATTTCATTGATTATTTCTAATAGATGTTTAGATGAAGCGCTAATCTTATTTAGATAATCTCTAATAACATTGATATCATCTGTCTCTTTAGATAGTTCAGCGAAGCCTACTATTGCGTTCATTGGAGTTCTTATATCATGACTCATATTAGAGAAAAAAATAGATTTAGCTTTAGTAGCTTTATTAGCTTCTATTAAAGCTTTAGATAATCTATCGTTTAGTTTAGCTTGTTCAATATGTTCTTCAGTAATATCATTAACAATCATGATAAAGACATTAGTATGAGTATGTATTGAATAGAAAGAACATTTTTTATATTTTGTAGTTCCATTATCTAATACTAATACAGTTTCATATACATCTTTTGTTCCATTGATGATATTTAAAACATATTCAGGTCTTATTAAATCTAACTGTTCCGTATTCTGAGAGATTGGTTTTAAAACAGTATCAATAAATTCGTTAAAATCACCTTCTGCGTTAGTCGGAAGTAGCGATTTAGAATTTGAAACTAAAACTTGATAATTAGAGTTGTGGAAATAGAATATAGAATCATATTGTTCTTCTAATACTTCATTTGTAATAATATCATTTACTGTTTCATGGTTGTAGTCTCTTTCAACTATGAAAGCCATGATATTATTGGTTTCAGGTTGTATCGCAAGCTCAGCTTCTAATTTAACGAAGAATGGTTTATTGTTTCTATTTATTAAAACTATTTCTTCAGCTTTTGTATGTCCATGATTATATTGTTCGATGAGCCCATCTCTTGTGAAAAGATTTTCGTTATTATCATTAAATTTTTCTATAAATGTAGTTCTTAATTCTTTTAAAAAGTCAGTGTATTTATTCGCTTTTAATGCAGCTGCATAAGCTCCTGTTTTTTCAATAATCAAATCATTAGTTAAGTTTACATATATAACAAAGTTTGAATTTTGAGTAAGCCTTGCGATACTCGTTCTCATATCGTTATATCTAAGCCTTAATAATTTATCATTATCAGCGACACGATTGACGATGTTATAAATTACTATCAACAAAACAAATACGTATATACTACCACCAAATAAAATAGAGCTTACTACAATATCTGGTTTACTTATTATTGATACTAGAATATAGCCTATTAAAAATAGTATTAATAATGTAAATGGAAAATATAACAAGAAGGATTTATTTTTTAAATTCTTAATCTTATTTACTTTTTTAATAAAGCCTAAATATAAAACGATATTCACAATCATTAAGGCAATGCCTATAAATATCATTGTATAAATAATAATTTTTAAAGCTTTTTCATTCATATGCTTACCACAACAATAATTAGTGTATAAATAATTAATCAATAAAGGTTATTGATTATATTAATTATAACAATAAGAAAAATGTTTTGCAAACTAAATAGAGCGTAACAAGTATTATAAGATAGAAAAATGTGCTTGAGCGTAATAACTCAAGCACATCGTGAAAGGAACACAAAAATGCGAAGAAACCAACAAAACAAGAGAGTTAATTCTATAATTTTTTAATTATTTCTTTATCTAAATTTAGGCTAAATCTAGATATTTTATCGTTAATTTGTTTAATATAAGATCTGTTTATTTTTTCACATTCATCATCTATTTTTTTACATACTTTCTTAATAGATTCTGAATTAGCAATAATTGAATTAATACTTGTTTCAAGTAAAGACAAAGGATTATCTAAATATGTTTTTTTAATAGAATTAAATTCTTCTATTAGATCAAATTTATCTTTTAGTTCTATTCTTTCAGCCTCTTTGCTTAATACTAAATCAGAGAATCTAGTTGTTAAAGATACAATCATATTTAAGAAAGTCATTAAATATGCAGGTCTAACTACATACATATTCTCATATTCTCTAACTTTAAATATTGGTAAAAGGTTAGGTTTATCCATTTCAAGGTTAGATACTAATACTGCATATTTACATTCTTTCTTAATTCTGTTCTTATCTAATTGTTTATAATAATCAGCATTTGTTTTCTTATTTACTGAATCAGGATTTTCATCTTTCATATCTAAACAAATAGATGCGAGTAATTCATTATCTTGGTGTTTTTCAGATGCGTATACTTTAAAGATATAATCAGCTTTAGATCCTTTTAATTCATCTTCTTCTTTAACTACCTTATTGTCTTTAGTCCAAGTACAATTAAATAATCCATTCTGCATATACTGATTAACTTCATTATCGCACCACGCTTCTAAATCTTCACCTGTCTGTTTAACATTTAATGAAGCTTTACTTCTTTGTAGATTATTAATTGTTTCTTCTTTTGATCTTAAATCAGATTCATATTTATCTTTCTGTTTATTAAGTTCATCTATCTTTTCTTTTTCTAATCTTAACTTTAATTTTTCAATTTCATTTTCACTAGAAGTTTTATTTAAAGTTATAGTATTTTCTAATGAAGAAATTTTATCCTTATATTTACTATCAGCTTCTAATTTTACTTTTTCTATTTCTGAAGTTTTATTAGATTCTAAAACTTTATATCTTTGTTGTAATTCATTGTATTTACTTTGTTCATCTCTTAACGCTTTTTCTAAGAGTGTTTTATTTTCTTCTTTTTGTAATCTTAATTCATTTTCGTTTTGTTTTTTTAATTTTTCTATTTCATTATTTAAATCAGCTATATTTTTTTCATATAAATATTTAATTTCTGTTTCTTTATTTTTTAATTCAGAAGCTGATTGATTCTTTAAATTATTTATTTCAGATTTTAATTTATCTATCTCATTTTGTTTTTCTAGAGTAATAGATTTTTTAGCTTCAGAAATTTTTTCTTGATAAATTTTATCTTTTCCTTCATCAATTATTTTTTCAAGATA
>CALCVH010000096.1 GCA_937907585.1 uncultured Bacillota bacterium
TTTGTAATTTTAATTAATAATCTATCATCATATATACCACCAAATAAGATTCCATCTTTATATAATAAGAATTCTCCCATCATTGGTCTATATGAAATATTATCTGCATTTCTTAATTGTTCTAATATATAATCTTTATATTCATTAGTAGATGGCATTACATTCTCCTCGTATTTTTCATTAATAAATAATTTACATAAAAATTCACTTTGACAAAGCAAATTAGTAAAAGATGTGAATTGATTTTGTTTCTTACCGCAAGGACAAAAAGCCTAGAAAATGTTTCTCTTAAATTATCCACTTCATAATTATTCATTATCCATCACCAGATCCTTTACCACTTCTTTTGGCAGCCCATTCTTTAGCTAATTCTTTATTGGTTGTGCAATAAAATCCTATTCCATAATCATTATGAATGTTTCCTTTTAAAAATTCAGGTTTTTTATTATAAATTCACTACAATGATACAATGTTCTTTCCATATAAATCATTAGTGTATATATTTTCAATGTTTTAGTATATTGTATTACACCAAAACGCCGTTTTTATATACACATCCTTTCAGTTTTATCCTATCAACAACTATGCGATAAAACAAGATAAATTAATAATTATTTAATAAATAGCTTTTCAGCTTTGTCAACTGTAAAAAATGACCTATGACTTTTAAATCATAGATCATTAATATATTTACTTACTAGACTTATTTTCAAAATTTTTTCGCGAAATACAGCATACCGTCTCAACAAGCGCCGTTTCTGTAAAGAAATCATACGGTCTAAAATACTCAACATCGTATGTATCTAGTAACTTTTCTAGGTTTTTTGCTAGAGTAGAGGCGTTACACGATATGTAATATACTTTTTTAGCTTTTGATTTCTTTATAGTTTCAATAACTTTATCATCTAGGCCACTTCTTGGAGGATCAATAATGATGATGCTTGGATTGATTCCTTCATCAATTAACTTAGGAAATCTTGATTCAATTCTGTCAGAATAGAATGTAATGTTATTTATATCGTTTTCTCTCGCTATTATTCTAGCGTTCTTTATAGAATCACTATTAAAATCTACAGAGTATACGTGTTTAGCTTTTTTAGCCATCAACATGCCTAAAACACCAATTCCAGAATATCCATCAAAAACAATATCATCACCCTCTACATAATGATCAATTATTTCTTTATATACTAGTTCAGAAGCTTTTTTATTTAATTGATAGAATGACTTAGGACTTAAGCTAACTTTTAATCCTAATATATCGTCTTTGATGTAGTTCTTTCCAGCGATAACTTTAGTAACATTTCCAAATAGACTAACAGATCCTTTATCAGGAATGCTGTAGGCTATGCTTTTTACTTCTTCTATCGAATCTAGCACTTCACTAGCGATAGTTTCATATATATCTAAATATTTACTGATAATGAAAGTAACCTGTGCTTCCTTAGATTCTTCTAGTCCTCTAACAACCAAATACTTTAAAACGCCACCCGTTTTTTCAGTAGATTGTTTGTGCTTAATTAGTATAGATAACACTTTTTTATTTATCTTATTAACTAATTTGTTTTGAATTGCACAATCATCAACATATACAAACTTATTTGTCCCATCTTGATATAAGCCTAGTGCCAAGCCAAAATTTGTATCTCTAAAAGGCATTTGGCTTTTATTTCTATACGCAATTTCAGGTGATGGAACAGTTAGTTCTATTTTAGTATTATTTAAATCTAGTTTATGTGTATATCTCTTTAAAGAATCGATTAATACTTGCCTTTTTATTTTTAATTGTTCATTCATCTGAATGTGCTGCATATTACATGCGCCACAATCATGATAATATTTACAGAAAGGTTCAACTCTTCTATTAGATTTCTCTATGATAGAGCTTATTGAGCCAACACAATAATTATCGTGAACTTCATCTATTCTTACATAGACTTTTTCTTTTTGAATAGCGCCTTTCACAAATATCGCAAGCTTATTATAGTATCCGATTCCTTCACCGTTTATTCCTGTACCTTTAATATCAAGAGCTAAAACAGTGCCTTTAATCATATTATTCATGTTTTTCTCCATTATCTGGTAAATCTAGTTCGAAGTAGAAAGTTACTCCATCTTCGTTATTATACACACCAAACTTGTTGTTATATGTGTTCATCACTGATTTAACAATAGATAATCCTAATCCAGAACCACCATACTGTCTACTTCTAGATTTATCAACTTTATAGAATGAATCCCAAATTCTATTCTGGTTCTCTTCTGATATTTGTTTACCAGTATTTCTAACTGATACTCTATATTTATTATTTTCTTTCTTGCCTGTAACAATAATCTTATTTTCTCCTTCAACGTGGTTTATAGCGTTTCCAAAGAAATTATTGAATACCGTCTGCATCATATCGTAGTCTCCAACTACGATTTCATCATCGACATCCACAGTTAGAGTTACTTTCTTTTCTTCTAATCTTAACTTATTAGGGTTAACAACATCGTTAATAATATCTAAAATATTAAATTCTTCATGATCTAATTTTAAGAATCCTGATTCTATTTGAGAGAACTTTAATAGATCCTTAACTAGCTTATTCATTCTCTTTGATTCATCAATGATAATATCAGCGTACTCGTTGATATTATCTTGAGATAAGCCTTCTAGTTTTAATGCTTCGCTATATCCCGCAATTATTGCGATAGGGGTTTTTAGTTCGTGAGAGACATCAGATATGAATTCTTCTCTTAATTTAGATACTCTTTCTTTTAATTTAATATCTTCTTCTAATTGTAAATTAGCTTTCTTTAAATTAGAAATTGATTCTTCTAGCTGATCGCTCATCTTATTTATAGATATAGATAATTGGCCTATTTCATCATTAGAATTTATTTCTAGTTTAGTTGAGAAATCTAGGTTCGCCATCTTTCTAGTTTTTTGTTCTGCTTCTTTTATTGGTTTGGTTAATTTAGATGAAACAAACCAAGAAATAACCATAGAAATAAAGAACAGGATAATTGTAATATACACTGTAAACACATTGAAAATAGATGTGTTCTCTCTCATTGTTGTATACGGGGTAAAAGATAATAAATATCCTTCTAAATTACCATCAGAATTATATATTTTACCTATATACGCTATATTTGTTCCTTTGGTTCTTGTGTGTGGTTGATTGAATTTAGATTTAAATTCCGCATAACTAGGATCCTCACTTAAGTTAGCACTAAAATCATCCATCGAATCATAGGTTTCTTTATTTATAGAAATATTTAATTCAAGAAGGTTTTGATATAGATTAAATTCGTTTAGTTCTGGATTTTGTTCAGGTCTAGCGTTATTAGATGCGACATTTTTTCCGGATGTATCAAAGAAATATAATATAGTATTTATTCTTTGAGAAATATTGTTTAATCCAATAACTTCATCAACAGATAGCTCATCATCCTCTAATGATGTTTTTAAGAATTCTGATCCTTCTTTATACGCAGAAAAAGTTATAGTTTTTCTTTGTTGTTTATAATAGAACTCAAGGAAAAATGAGCTGGTTATAATCAATAAAACGCTAAAAGAAACTAAGACTAGGCCAAAGGCTAGACTTAGTTTTCTATTAAGCTTCATCTTTTGTTCCTTCCATCTCGTACTTTGTTTCTAATTTATATCCAACACTTCTTACTGTAGATATATATTTTCCTGCTTCTTTTAATTTCGCTCTTAATTGTTTAACGTGTGTATCTACAGTTCTTAAATCTCCAAAGTAATCGTAGTTCCAAACGTTATTAAGGATTCTATCTCTTGAAAGAGCGATTCCTTTATTATCGATAAAGCATTTTAGTAGTTCAAATTCTTTTGGAGTCATTTGAACTTCTTCATCTCCAACATATACTTCTCTAGCTTGGAAATCTATTCTGATGATTCCGAATCTTACTTCTTCTGTATTCTTTTCATTTCCTTTAATTAACTTTTCGCATCTCGCAAGTAAGATATTAGGTGAGAATGGCTTAGTAACATAATCATCAGCGCCTAGCTTAAATCCTTTTAACTGGTTATCTTCTTCAGCTTTCGCAGTCAACATAACAACTGGTACATTAGAATATTCTTTTATCTTTTCAAGAACTTGCCAGCCAGAATATTCAGGCATCATCACATCTAGCACTACCAAGCTGATTTTATCTTTCTTTTCAATAAAGATATCAAGCGCTTCTTTACCATCCGCAGCTTCTAAACAACGGTAGTTTAATTTTTTTGTAAAAAACTCCACTAATAGTTTTCTAATTCTTAATTCATCGTCCGCAATTAATATAGTTATAGGTCTCATTTTATCCTCCGTTTCTTTAACTTTATTATATCATAATAATATTTATATTTTTTTGATTAAATTGTGATGATATTATTAAAAATAAAAGAAACCCGTTAAGGATTTCTATTTGCCTGTAGAACCATATCCACCGGTTCTTTCATTATCTACATCATCATCTATTGTAATACCAAATTTTAAGAACACACCTTGAGCGAATCTATCACCTTTTTTAAGTTCTAATGTCTTATCGCTCCAGTTGGTAAAAGCGACAACAATATGTCCTTCATTTAAAGCGTTAAAATAATCGCTATCAACTACACCAACAGTATTATCTAACTGTAGCTTATATTTAAAGCCTAATGAGCTTCTTGGGAATATCATTAAAACATATTCATTATTCATCTTACATCTAACATTCGTTTCAATCTTAACCGATTCATTTGGACCGATTGTTAGATCATATGGAATATAAAAATCATATCCTGCAGATCCTTTAGTCGCTCTTTTTGGAAGAATGATGTCATCATAGAAAGATGCGTTTTTTTCGTTTTTAGATATTTTCATAAATTCAGCAATTCTATCCATTACTTCTTCCCTCCGATAATATTTATCATAAACTTAAATGATAAACCAACTAATACAACATCGACCGCAACGAATCCAACAAACGGTAAAAAATATCCTACATTAAATCTTTCAGATGTAAAAAGTAGGCTTCCATAGTAAGACGCTACTATAGTAACGGCTATTATTCCTATTATTATTAAGGCGATAAACAAATAATTAAGTGCTTTATTTTTCATGATTCATAATTCTTTTTCCGTATTTTTTGTGTTCTAAACACATCTTAAAATTATTTTAACATATTTGTTAAAAATATAGTATTTTTAATGATATAATAGGCATAGGAGGTTACATTTATGAACACATATGAAAGCACCGTTAATAAAATAAATGGCGATTTAAAAGTATTCGCTCTCGGTGGTCTCTTTGAAGTCGGAAAAAATATGTATGTAATCGAATATAAAGATGAAATCATAATTATCGACGCTGGAATATTATTTCCAGAAGATAATTTGTATGGAATAGATTATATAATACCTGATTTTACCTACTTAATTGAAAATCAACACAAGATTAAAGGGCTATTTATAACTCATGGTCATGAAGACCATATTGGAGGTATTCCTTATTTATTAAAACAAGTAAAAATACCTAAAATATACGCAAACGGATTTACTGTTGAATTAATAAAGAAAAAGATGGAAGACCATCCAAACACCAAATATACAATATATGAATTCAATGAACTTGAAAAGATAAAATTCCAACACCTTATAGTATCTTTCTTTAGAGTAAATCACTCTATACCAGATGCGTTTGGTATGTGTGTTTCTACTCCATATGGCGATGTAGTAACTACAGGTGACTTTAAGTTTGACTTAACTCCAGTTGGAAAAGACGCTGACTATCAAAAGATTTGTGCGATGGGTCAAAAAGGAGTTCTTTTATTGATGAGCGATTCAACAAACGCTAAAGTAAAAGATCTATCAACATCAGAAAGGCTTGTCGCAGACAACATCACAGATTTATTCAGAGGAATAAAGGGTAGAATAATCATTGCGACATTCGCATCTAACGTTTCACGTCTTAACCAAATAATAGAATCTTCTATTGAGAATGGCAGAAAACTGCTTGTAGTAGGTAGAAGTATGGAAAACGTAGTTCAAATAGGTAGAGATCTTGGATATATAAAAGCTAAAGATGAACACTTTATATCAGAAAAAGAATTATCTAGATATAATCCAAACGAGATAACTATATTATCTACTGGTTCACAAGGTGAGCCTCTATCAGCACTATCAAGAATCGCATCAGGTAGTCATAAACAGATCCATATAGTTCCAGGTGATACGATTATATTCTCATCAAGCGCTATTCCTGGTAACGCTACAGAAATAGATAACGTTATTAACCAAATATCTAAACAGGGTGGTAACACTATCGTTCAATCATCATTTAACGACGTTCACGCATCAGGTCACGCATCAAGTTATGAAGAAAAATTATTATTAAAGCTTCTTCGTCCTAAATACTTTATGCCTATACATGGTGAATTCTACATGCTTAAAACTCACGCAAAAAGCGCAATAGATTGTGGAATAAATCCAAATAACGTATTTATATTAGAAAATGGTAAGATTCTAAATATAAATGAAAATGGCGCAAAAGTATTATCTAAAAAAATACCAGCTAAAGATATCTTAATAGATGGAACCGATGTTGGCGGTGTAAATACCGCGGTAATTGAAGAAAGAAAACAATTATCACAAAGAGGCATGGTAACTACTGTAATAACTTTAGATTCTAAAGGTAAAATCTTAGTTAAACCTACTATAATTTCAAAAGGCTTCTTATTCGCAAAAGACAACGAGTCAGTATTTGAATCAATTGAAGAATTCATAAATAAATACTTTAACGGAATAGATGCTAAAGCAGTAAATAAAGAGTCGATTATTGAGGATTTAAAAGAAAAATTACTATCTCATATTAAAAAGATATGTAAACAAAACCCAATGGTATTCATAATTCTAAACTTTACCAATATTGAAAAGGGTATAAAAAATGAAAAGGAAACAGAAAATTAATCTGTTTCCTTTTCATCATTATCTTCCTGTATATTCTTTGATTCTTTCATTTGTCTTAGAATTTCTTTTAGATTAATATCATTATCACTATTGATATATTTCTTGAACGAGTCAAACACTTCTTTTGTCGCAGCCGCATCGGTTAATGCGTGGTGAGCTTGTGATGCGTCTATTCCGCAGAATATTTTAAGAGCGTTAAATAAACCTATATCTTCACTTAATAAATAATGTTTTCTAATTAATTTAACTAAATCTATATAGTTGGCTTTAATTGGTTTAAGTTTGTTAATAGAGTAGAATAAGTCTAATTCCTTAGTATCGTTACCACCCCAAACTATTATAGTTGGATTATAGATATCAATTAGCCTCTTATATTCACTATAGAATTGTTTTTGTGGAATAGATTCAAGAAGATCTTCATCTTTTATTCTTAAGAATCTCTTCGTTCTATCTGTAACATCTCTCTTAGTCTTAATATATGTAGAATATTCATTTACTGTATGTCCTTCTTTGTCGCTTATTACTGCGCCAATTTGTAGTAATTCAGATACAAATCTTTTATCATAAGTAAAACCAGGCATAGTAAATTCAAAATCCAAAAACATTTTATATTCTAATGAATTAACTAGCTCTTTTATATCGTTTAAATTCTCTTCATAAGAATATAGTGTTTTTAACCCTTTTGGTGTCTGAGCTGTAATCTTTTCAATTTGAACTATTTCATTAGCTTCTACGCCACGTAAAACCTTAATATTATCAGAATAATCAAAGAAGATATATACCGATTTATAAGTCATAGATTTAGAGAAAACTTTATATAGTCTAGAAGGAAAGTAAAAGAAAGACAGTTTGTCGTCTGTTTTTATTGATATTACTTTTTCTCTTGGATAGTAATCATGGATTAATCCATATAAACTGTTATTCAAAATCAAATTCCTCTTCTAATCTATTTCTTAGTTCTATTATTGTTTTTTCATTTAATCCTAGCTTCTTAAGGTCACTATTTGATGCGTTTTTAATCGCATCAGTTGTTTTATAAGTGTTAAGAAGCCTAGATTTAAGGGTTTTTCCTATTCCTGCTACTTCATCTAATAAAGAAGTAAACGCATTCTTTTCTTTTAGTGTTCTATGGAAGGTGATTGCGAATCTATGAACTTCTTCTTGAACCTCATATAAGAACCTATATAGTTCTGAATGCTTATCAAGAATATATTCTTTTCCTTTATATATTAAAGTATCTGTAGTATGGGTATTATCTTTTTTCATACCAGCTACTTTAATATCTACTCCAAGTTCAGCTAAAGATTCTTCACAACCTTTAATTTGAACTTCTCCACCATCCATAAGTATTAAATCTGGTTTAGGTATTTCATTGTTTTTAACTTTTAGATATCTTCTATAAGTTACTTCTTTCATTGTTGCGTAATCATTTGCGCCAACAACTGTTTTAACTCTATATTTTCTATAATCGCTTCTTGATTTAACCCCATTCACAAAGACAACGCAGCTAGAAACTGGTGAATCACCAAATAGGTTTGAGTTATCGAATGATTCAATTCTTTTTGGAATCGGAATATCTAATAATTTAGATAGTTCTATTAACGCTTCCCTCTTTTTATCTACTTGAGTTTTATTTTTATTTGATAAAGCTACTTGGCTATTTTCCTTCGCAATCATCATAAGATTGTGTTTAGTTCCTTTTACAGGAGACAACACTTCCGTATTATCAAGCAAAAGCGCTAAGTCATCTTTATATTCTGATTCAATAAAAATATATTTAGGTGGATCGGTGTTTTCGTAATTGTTTATTACAGATGATAACACCGCTTCATCAATATCAAAATAATAAGGGTTGATGTCGTTTTTAGATAATATTATCTTACCGCCTCTTAAATAGATAATAGAAACAGAAACCAAAGAATCATCATAAGATACTCCATATATATCCGCATCTATTCTTTCTTTTAATATAACATCCTGTCTAGTGATGGTTGCGTTAATATCATCTAACAAGTCTTTAATCTTTTTGGCGTTTTCAAAATCTAGTTTAGATGAATAATCTAACATCTGTTTCTTTAACTCTTGAATTAAAGTGTTATCATTTCCATATAATAGTTTCTTTATTTCAAGATAAATCTTGTCATATTTTTCTTTAGAGATTGGGCTAATACATGGAGCCATGCATTCACCCATTTCATAATATATACATGGTTTTTTAGAAACTGTTTTACATTTTCTTAATTTATATATTCTATTTAACAGTTCAGTCATCTCTCTTGCGGCGATAACATTAGTATATGGTCCAAAATATCTGTTATTCTTTTTAGATAAGTGTCTAGTTATTACTAGTTTAGGATTCTTTTCGTTAGTAAACTCGATATATGGATATGTTTTATCGTCGGTTAAATCAATATTATAGAATGGTCTATATTTTTTTATTAATGATATTTCAAGCAAGAAAGCTTCTCTTTCATTAGATGTGACAATATATCTTAAATCATCTATTTTAGATACTAAAGCAGTGGTTTTTGAATTATGGGCGCCAATAAAATAAGAGCGAACTCTATTTTTTAAGTTTTTCGCTTTTCCAACATATATAATCTCACCATTAACATCTAACATTTGGTAAGAACCAGGTAGTTCTGGTAATGTATCTAGTTTCTCTCTTATTTTATCGTTCATAAAAACACAGAAAATGCCAAACTAATTTGGCATTTCTTTCTTTTTGATTTCCTCAAGTAAAGAATCAATGCGGTTTCCTGTTTCATATGATTCATCATATTTAAATGTGATGTTTGGAACTTTACGCATAGATACTTTTTTAGCTAATGAACTTCTTATGAATCCTTTAGAATTATCTAATCCTTCTTTAGCTTTTTTTCTATCTTTATTACTTAAAACTGTATAGTATACTGTTAAATATTCTAAATCAGTAGTGACTTCACAGTCAGTAATAGTGACTAGACCTATATTATTTTTGACTTCAAAATTAACGATATCTGATATCGCTTTTTTGATATTAGATTCAAGTCTTAAAATATAGTTACTCTTCATTTGTAACTTCCTCAGTTACACTAAATTGGAAAGTGTCTCCGACTTTGATATCGTTATATTTTTCAATCATGATACCACAATCGAATCCAGCTTTAACTTCTTTAGCGTCGTCTTTGAATCTCTTTAAAGATGATAGTTTTCCGCTATAGATGATTATGCCATCTCTAATAACATCTACCATGCATCCTCTCTTAACAACACCATCTGTAACATATGAACCTGCGATAGTTCCGAGCTTAGAAACCTTATATACTTCTCTTACCTCAGCTTGACCGCATACTCTATCTTCATATACAGGTGACAACATGCCTTTCATAGCGGCTTCAATATCTTCTAATAATTTATAGATAATGTTGTATGATCTTATATCAACACCCTTAGTTTTCGCAAAATCCTTAACATTAGATAATGCGACAACATTAAATGCGATAATGATTGCGTTAGATGCTTGAGCGAGAAGAACATCTGTTTCAGTAACAGGGCCAACTGACGAACGTATAACAGATAACTTAATTCCTTCTACGTTGATCTTTTCTAAAGATCCTTTCATAGCTTCAGCGCTACCTGATGTATCGGCTTTAATCATTAAATTAAGAGACGGAATATCACCAGCTTTTGCTTGATTAAATAGTTCATCTAAAGACATCACTTTAGAAGCGTTTTGAGATTGATTCTTAGCTTTTAAAGCACGAGCTTCAGCGATAGTTCTTGCTTGTCTTTCATCTTTAAATACTAGGAATTGATCTCCTGCTTGTGGAACTTCAGCTAAACCTGAAATAGAAACCGCATCAGATGGAAGAGCGCTTCTTATTTGTTTACCAAGATCGTTCTTCATTGTTCTAACTTTACCCCAAGTATTTCCTACAACTAAAACATCAGAAACATGGAGTGTGCCGCTCTTAACGAGAAGCGTAGCTGTAGGTCCGTTCGCTTTATCAAGTTTAGATTCAATAACGTATCCAGTCGCTTCTCTATTTGGATTTGCTTTATATTCTTCTACTTCCGCAACTAGCTGTATAGTATCTAAAAGTAAATCAACACCTGTTCCTCTTAATGCAGAAATTGGGACAAATGGTACAGTTCCGCCCCATTCTTCAGGTAATAAGCCAAGTTCAGTTAATTCCTGTTTAGCTCTATCTGGATTAGCGTTATGTTTATCAATCTTGTTTATCGCTACAATCAAAGGACAATTAGATGCTTTAGCGTGGTCGATTGCTTCTCTTGTTTGAGGCATAACTCCATCATCTGCCGCAACAACTAGTACTACGATATCAGTTATTTTAGCTCCTCTAGCACGCATTTCTGTAAATGCGGCGTGTCCTGGAGTATCGATAAAGGTAATCTTTTTACCATTCCTTTCAACTGAATAAGCACCGATCGCTTGAGTGATACCACCAGCTTCACTTAATACTACACGGCTATTTCTAATTGTGTCTAATAAAGTAGTTTTACCGTGGTCTACGTGGCCCATAATGGTAACTACTGGAGGTCTATATTCTAAATCTTTTGGATCATCAACTATTTCGATCTTTTCAAAATTAGTATAATCTTTTGTTTCATCTAATTTAAATTCGATCTTTAATTCTCCAGCTAATAGTTCTGCAGTATCTCTATCAATTGATTGAGTTTGATTAGCCATTATACCTAACATCATTAATGATTTAATAATTTCATTTACAGGTCTTTTAGTTACTTCAGCGATATCTAGCGCAGTCATACCTTCAACATATACTAGAGGCAATTTAGATTGAACCACTGGTTTTTGGTTGTTATTTTTGAAATTATTAAATTTATTGTTTTGATTGTTTTTGTTACCAAATTTATTGTTGTTATTATATTGAGGCTTATTTGGTTTATTATTTGACATATGAGTCCTCCTTTAGAGAGATTCTTCTATCAACTTTTTAAATCCCTCATCTATTATTCCTATCACCGATATATTCTTTTTTCCTATAGAATGTGATAGTTCTTCTTTAGTAAAATTTCTTACAAACCTAACATTGTGCTTATCGCATAGATAATTTAATTCTTTTAAAGTGTTTGATGATAAATCTTTATCTAGTAAAACAAGTTTAATCTTGTTCTCTTTTAACGTAATAACGACTTCATCAACACCTATTATAGTTTTAGACGCTCTATATGCTAGACCTACAAGGTTTAATACCTTATTGTTCATTTTTGATTATTTCTTCAATCTCATCATAAACACTATCGGGAACATTAACTTCTAGATGCTTATCTAAGATCTTTGTGCGTTTAGCTTTAGACACTACTTCCAAATCTTTTTTTAGATAAGCTCCTCTTCCATTAGCTTTACCTTTAGTATCTACGATTACGTTTCCTTCTGGTGTTCTAACCACTCTAATTAATTGTGCTTTTTCTAATCTTTCGTTAGAAACAACACATCTTCTAAGCGGAATCTTCTTTTCCTTCATTAGAATTCAATACCCTCTTCTTGGGCTTGAGTAACGTTCTTGATATCAATCTTCCAACCGCTTGATTGAACAGCTAATCTAACGTTTTGTCCTCTCTTGCCAATCGCTAAAGAAAATTGATCATCTGGAACTATAGCGATAGCTTGTTTATCTTGTTGGTTGAATTGAACACCAATTACTTCTGCAGGAGTTAACGCATTGATTATTAATTGTTTAGGATCGTCGCTCCATT
Organism: uncultured Bacillota bacterium; assembly: GCA_937907585.1. GTDB lineage: Bacteria > Bacillota_I > Bacilli_A > Izemoplasmatales > UBA1188 > UBA1188. Next base: position 12,662 of record CALCVH010000096.1, read on the forward strand.
CATAGATATCAATCTTTTCTCCGCCTAAGTTATTAGTGATATCCTTAACTCTTGCGCCTTTTGCGCCTAAACAACTTCCTAATGCGTCAACATCAGGGTTGTTTGTTTTAACGCACACTTTAGTTCTATCACCAGTATCTCTAGCGATACCTAATATCTCAATAGTGCCATCTTTGATTTCTGGTATATATGTTTCAAATAATCTCTTCACAAGGTTCTTATCGCTTCTTGAAACATATACCTTAGGTCCTTTGGTTGTTTCTTCTACTTTAGATAAATATAATTTGATATTAGCGCCTTTGCGTTGTTCTTCTCTAGGAAGTTCAGATAAGGCTACAGTAGAAGTTACATTGTGTCCTAAATCAATATAAACAGTAGAATCTTTAATGTTTACTACTTTACCAACAATCATTTCATCTACATGTTCATTAAAGTATTCAAAACTTTTTTTCTTTTCAAGGTTGTTTATTCCTTGATTAAGAATATTTTTTGTTGAATCGATAGCGAGTCTACCAAAATCTTTAGGATTTATTTTTAATTTGATTTCGATATGATCGCCAATACGTGCAGTTCTTCTAATTGTTTTGGCTTTTTCTAGATTAACACTGGCTTGATTGTCTGGTTCAACTTGATCATCTTCAACAACGTCATAGTATTCGTAGAAATAGATTTCTCCAGATTCTTCATTAAATCTAACTCCAGCGTTAGTCTTTCCTGTTTCTTTTTTGTAAGCGTTAACTAAGCCTTTTTCCATCAAGGCTAGTATTTCTTCTTTTTCTAGACCTTTTTCTTCGCTTACTTCTTCTAATGCCTTAAAAAACTCATGATTAGTCATTTGTTTATCCCCCTAAAACTTTACAATGGTTCTAACGCTTAGAACATCGTTTCCGTTAATTTTTATCTTTTTATTTTTTGTTGTTTTAATAGCTAACGAGTCTGACTTAGCTTCGATTAATTCACCTGTGTGTAGTTGATCGATCGTTTTAACCTCTACCCATTCTTTTAAATAAAAACCTAAATCATCGAAATCTACTTCTTTTTCAACTCCTCTAGAAGTAACCGATAAACTATAATCTTCTTCAATTGGATCTTCTTTATCAAGATATTCGTTTATTTTTTCAGTAGCCTTTTCTATTTCTTCTATATCTACAAATCCTTTTTTATCTAAAACGAATTCTAAAACATTTGTATCGTTCTCTTTTTTAAAATCAAGACTATATAAAAACAAACCTAATTCTTCAATAAATGGAAGACAATCATTTTTAATTTTGTTTAAATCCATGAAATTTCTCCTATCATTAAATATGAGCGGTTCCCACCACTCACGATTTTACTCTATCATATTTTGAGCCTTTATTCAATAAAAATTAACAATTGTTAATTTATATAAGTGACATACTCTCTCACTTATAGAAGTTGAGAGCTTCTCGGACAAGATACCTAGCGATATCAGTAAGCGAGCTATCCCCATGTGCCCCATGGTTGTTAATTTAGGATTAATGATTTATAATTTTTAATCCTTCTTTTTTTAAGTTGATACTTGCGTTTACATCTCTATCATGTAATGTATGGCATATTGGACATTCCCATTTTCTTACATCTATTGTTAGAAATTGATTAATATTCCCACATACGTTACATTTTTTAGATGATGGAAAATATTTATCTACCTTTATTAGTTTCTTTCCTTTGTTTTCTAATTTTGTTTTTAGTAGGTTAGTAAACATTCCCCATGCATTATCATATACTACTTTTCCATTTTCTTTATATTCTTTAGCCATCTCTTGCATATCTAAATCCTCTATTACTACAACATCATATCGATTGGCTATCTCGTTTGTGAATTTGTTGTAGTAATCTAGTCTTTTATTCTTTAGATATTCATGATATCTAGCTACTTTTATTCTTTGCTTTTC
>CALCVH010000097.1 GCA_937907585.1 uncultured Bacillota bacterium
AGTTGGGGCTATACTAATAGCCCCCCGCTAATAGCCCCCCGCTCGCATACTTAATTAAGAAATTATAATATATGTTAATATATATTATAAAGCTAAAAATGAAATAATTCGCTAAAAACAGACCAATTGTTGATGAATTTTAGGGGTGAAACGAGTGTTGAAAATTACTGATTGACGCTTTTGAAATTTTAACACCACTATATTTAAAGACTATATCAACACACCTCTATATTTAACTTACTATTTTTTCTTTTATTCATATTTAATATATGATTGTTTTCTTTTTATAACGTAATTTGGCTCTAAACGGAATTTTGTCGTAAAAAGAGCCAAAAATAAAGTAATTGATTTAATGGTTGATGGTATTTTATCTAAAGAACAATATCAAACAAGAATTGATGATATAGAAAATAAGATAGAAGAATATAGAAAAGAATTAAATGAAGTATCTTTAGTTAAAGAGAAACAAAACACCTTAAAAGATAAATTAGAAATAATTAAAGAAATTATATCTAATAAACTCACAATAGATGAATTTGATGAGGATGTATTTGAAGCATAAATTAAAAAAGTAGTTGTAGGCGGATTAGATGATTATGGAAATAAAATACATCATATGCTAACATTTGTGTTTTCTGAAGATAGAAAAACAAGTGGATATAAAACAAATTATATAGTAAGATTCATTTGATATGCCAGTTGATTTCTATGAATTTGTTAAAAATGAATATGGTGTAAATAAGAAAAGAATAATTAATTCTATTCCTATTAGAATAGCGGTAGAAAATGAATTAATATGATGAAACCATTATCATGTTATGGTATAATAAATTTGATTTTTAGGACGGTGATTTATCTTGAAAAATGATATTATCTTATATAAAAATACAAATAACATATATGAGGATATAACAAGTATTGTAAATCAAGCAAATGATATTGCCTATAAAACGGTTAATGTATTATTGGTTGAAAGAAATTGGTTTTTAGGCAAAAGAATAGCTGAAGAAGAATTAAAAGATAGTAGAAAAGAAAATTATGGTAAAGAGATAATAAATGAATTATCCAAAAGGCTTACAAATGATTTTGGGAAGGGGTTCGAAAAACGTAATTTATATTACTTCGTTAATTTCTATAAATTATATCCTGACTTTGTGCAAACACTGTCTGCAAAATCTAATATTTTAAGCTGGTCTCATTATTTAGTGCTACTTCAAGTGTTTTCAAAAGAAGCACGTGATTGGTATGAACAAGAAGCATTAACAGGATCATGGTCTGTTAGAGTATTACAAAGAAATGTTTCATCAGATTATTATCATAGAATGCTATTATCTCAAAAGAAAAATTTAGTTAAAGAAGAAATGCTTGAAATTACAGAGCCACTTCAAGAAAAGAAACTTGAATTTATTAAAAATCCAATGGTATTAGAATTCTTAGGAATCCCTGAAAATAATGATTTTAGAGAAANGTGAATTGGAAAAAGCAATAATAAATCATTTACAAAAATTCCTAATGGAATTAGGTAAAGGATATGCATTTATTGGCCGTCAAGTAAGAATACATACTGAAAAAGAAGATTATTTTATTGATTTAGTATTCTTTAATTATATATTAAATTGTTTTGTATTAATTGATTTAAAAACAAAGAAGATTACACATCAAGATGTTGGCCAAATGGATATGTATGTAAGAATGTATGATGAAAGAATAAAAGAAGAAAATCATAATCCAACATTAGGTATTGTATTATGTGATGATACAGATGAAGATATAGCAAAATATTCAGTTTTAAATGGAAATGAGCAATTATTTGCATCAAAATATAAACTATATCTTCCAAGTGAGGAAGAATTGAAGGCTGAAATAGAAAATCAAAAAACAATGTTCTACCTTCAACATAAAAAATAATTATATTGACTACAATCACACTCGATTGTAGTTTTTTTCTAAGTTTCAATAGCTCTCTATAGTTTCAATATTAATTTTAAGTGGTGCTGGTTTAATAAAGCAACACCAATTAATCATTAATATTACATGTAATGCTGATTTATTTTGAGTATAAACATATAATGGCACTGGTGAATATATGTTTTCATAATAACACGATGCCATTAATTTCATAATAACACGATGCCATTAAAATAATATGTTACATAGGCTTTAATATGCTATTGAATAATGTTATCTCACATATTGAAACTGTTTGTTTGCTGACAAAGAAATAGTCCAAAATAACTAAAAACATGGTAAAAACAGCATATTTTAAGGCGTTTTTACCTCATTTTGTATAATTGGAGTCTAACTGGTCATCAACTGAAATATAAAGTTTGTCAGTATTTAAGTAGTTTCATTGATTCAACACAGTGGCTACCACGTACCTATCATAATACTATACTGGTTCAATATTATATATTTTTGAATTGAAAAAATGATAAAAGAAAGTTATAATAATAATGAAATAAAATATTTCTATTTTGTGAGGTGATAGAATGATTTATGAATATATAATGAATAACTTCAAAAAAGGTGAACCTATTTTTTTAAGTGAAATTCCAGGATCATCAAAAGATGTAGTAAGACAAGAAATGAAAAGATTAACTGATGAGAAAAAAATAGAAAGATTATATAATGGTGTCTATTATATTCCATATAAGACTATACTTGGTACTGAAGGTAAAGTATCAATCAATCAATTTATTGAAAAGAAGTATTTGTCAGTTGGCGGTTATTTAACAGGCCTTTCATTAGTCAATAAATATGGATTTACCTCACAAAATCCAAGTATATATGAAATATGCTCAAATGAAGCCACGACTAAACAAAGAAAAATAGATATTGATGGTAATAATTTAGTTATATATAAGCCTTTATCTATCATTACTAAAGACAATATTAAAGAATTAGAATTCTTAAGTTTAATGTCAATAATAGATAAATATTCAGAATTAAGTGGAATAGAATATCAAAACAAATTAAGAGAATATGTTAATAGTGTTGGCATTGATTTTGATAAGGTTAAAAAATATATATCTTTATATCCAGCAGTTGTTTATAAAAATATATATGAGGGAGGTTTAATGAATGAATTGGTATAATAATTATAAGAATGAGTGGAAAGAAATAATTGAAACAGTTGCTTTAGAAGAAAAAAGAAGTAATACAATTGTTGAAAAAGATTTAATTCAATCATTATTCCTTCATGAATTATCTAAATATGATCTTCCTTTTGTTTTTAAAGGAGGCACATCATTATCAAAAGCATATGGATTAATCGATAGATTTTCAGAAGATATAGATTTGTCTATGAATAAGAAGCCTACAGATAGTGAAAAAAGAAAATCTAATGAAATAATAATGACCATTGCTGGAAAACTAGGTTTAGAATTATCTAATCCTGATATGATAAAAACAAGATATAATTATAATAAATATGTATTTAAATATGAAACTCTATTCGATTCAAATAAATTAGAGATAATAATTGAAACAAGTTATTATCAAAGTGTATATCCAATTTCAAAGCATATAATTAATAGTTATATTGGAAGATTTTGTAAAAAGAATAATATCAAATTACCAATTCCATTTGTAATAGATTTTAAAATTAATGTTCAATCAATTGAAAGAACATTTATAGATAAAGTTTTTGCTGTATGTGATTATAAAATTGAAAATATGGAAGATAGAGATTCAAGACATCTATATGATATAGCTAAGATGATGCCGTTAATTACATTTGATTCAAAATTAGATAAACTAATAGATGATGTTAGGGATGATAGAATGACATCTAAAAATAATCCATCAGCACAGTTGGAATATAATATTAATGAAATGTTAAAAGAAATCATTGATAAAAGATTTTACGAAAGAGATTATAATTTTGTAACTAAGAAATTATTATATGAAAATTATTCATATGATGATGCTATAAATAATGGAATTGCAAAAATAGTTAATATTGATGTATTCACATATAAAAAGTAAGATTATGGATAATTTTAGAAGTAAAGGAATTAAAAATGTTTAAAAATAATAAAGATAATAAATCTTTTATAATACAAAATATTTTTCTATCGTTGATATTAGCTATATTTGTCGTAATGTTTATTTGTGTCTTATTAATAAAAGATTATCCTAATAAAAGTGAACTAATATATGAAAATTGTACATTCATTAGATATGAATATGTAAAAAAATATGTTAGACCTGGAAGTAGCGAGAAATATTTAATATACGTTAATGAATAAGAAACACCACTAGAAATTGATAATATTGTTTTTAATGAAATTAATGCGAATGTATTAAATTCAATAAAATCAGGTGATGAAATTGTTGTTTCCATACAATATGATCATGATAAATATAATTTGTATTCGATGGCTTATAAGGAAAAATTTGTTTTGTCGTATGATGATTATTTAACACGACATACTAAAAATAATAGAATCGGTATTGTTGTAACATCAATAATGATTGCAATAACTGCATCTCTATTGATTTTTGGCATAATATATTATAAAAAAACTGGGAAAACAATAATGCTTTGATAAAAAAGTAATTAATATGATTCTTCATCCTTGTTTTAAAGAATAGATGCTTTTTTTCTAGTCATAAATGAGATGCAACATCGTTTCCAACTATGGGACTGTTCGTTATTCCTGTCAACAGGTTGAAACTATCTAAGAATAAAATGGCCGTTTATTGCCTAACTTTAAAAGTTCAGGTTTCTAAACAGCCATTTTTTAAGATCGTGACTTAATATATTTAGGACCTACCTAATTTTCCGTAGGTTCGTTTTTATAGTTTATACTGTTCTTTTTTGATATTGAATAAATATACTTTTTATTATTTGTTTCTATTATCACAAATGAAAATAAACTCATAATAGTTTTAATTCTTATATTCTTAACTATATTCTTATCAAATATTCTAATTCTTTTTATTATGAACCCATTTATTATTATATAGATATCATCATATAATTCAATTCCTGTCACAAATATCATATTAAAAACTATGATTGATGATGTGATAAAGAATATAGTTCCAGCGAATCTATTTATAAAGAATAATCCTGTAAATATTAACGCATTAATTATTGAAATAATTATTATTTCTGGTAGATTAATATAGTTTTGAACCTTTTCAAAATCAAGATTTCTTAAGAAGATAGTATCAATATTTTCTTTATGTAATGGAATATTTAATCTAAATCTTCCTTCCTTTAAAAATAGTGAGTAACAGTTGAACTTGGTAGATAATATTCCAAGTTTAATAGTTGAATTTAAAACCATTTTCTTAGGGATATATGACTCACTTCTTTGGAAGAATCCTTTGATGACGTGAATTGAATCATTTTCTATTTTTGTGTTTACTACAGTCACTCCAAATATTGTAGAAATAGATAATAAAATAAATATTATAGGAAAGACTACTAAGCCAATAACGACTAATGATATCTTATTATCTCCTATATAGAAATACGTGAAGTTTAAAAGATTAATTATGAATAAATATATTAGTAATCCCATAACCAGATTATATAGGTTATTGAGTATTAAATAGAATATAGATAGATAATCAGAATAATAATCTGTATTCTTTTCAAAATGTATTTTCTCATCTCTAACTATATTTAATGTATCAATTAGTATAGCGTCTAAACTATCATCATCTATTAAAAGAGAAAATATCTTTTTACCTTTATAATAGATCTCAAGTTTTTTTAAATAGAAGAATGATAATATAAAATTCTGTTTTCTTCTAACTATTATTTCATTATTATCAAAGTATAAATACTTAACTTTCCGATAGATGAAGAATTTTATCTTTTTCTTTATACAGTTATTTTCTATATCATATGAAATGCATAAAAATATTAAGAATATGATAACTACTAGAACTATAAATATAAATAGAAGAGAAAGTAAATAAAAACCTATAATGTTGTTGAAGAGATTTGTGATGATATCAGATAACCAAGGAATTGTGATGATAAAGGCTAGTGTTTCAATTAAAAGTGAATAACTTATTACAGAAAAGAAACCATGTTTAATATTATTCATGCCTTTTCACCGCCCTAATATTCATAGCGATTTCGCTTATCTTATCATCATCAAATAATCTGATATCGTATTCAGTTCTTTTAATTTTTATCTTTATCATCTTAGTCTTTCTTTTAATATAGTAGAGAATATATTTATCAACTTCATTATATGGAATATTGTATTTAATATTAGTTTTTGTATTCTTTAATACTAACTCTTTAGGAAGAATAGATATTTCATATTGTTTCTCTTGAAAAAAAGAATAAAATGAAATAAAAACAAATATTAAATTAATAATTAACAATCCTAATGTTGTGGATATTAAAAACCATAAAAGCTCATTCTTTAACAACCTATAAAAAGATAGAAATACAATAAAAGGTATAAAAAATAAAATGAACGCTTTTAATAAATTCATTATCAAATAGTATTTAATTTTTACTCTATTTGGCTTGATATCTTTCATTATATAACTATTTTATGTAATACTCTTATTTTTGTCAAATAGACAACCATATTTTTTAAAATATGGTAAAATAAAAATGTTATGAGTGATATAATCCTTTCTTTAAAATCAAATGAATTAAAAGATGACAAAAAGTTAGTAGATGAACTAGATATTGAAATAAAAGAAAAGGAAACTGTGATCTTTCAATCTAAAAACAATTCTGGTAGTCTCATTTTAGATTCTATATATTTAAAGAATAAATTGGATAATATTGATATCCATTATTTTAATGATTCATTATCAAATTATGATCAATCGGATATAGATGATTATAGAAGTAAAGACGTATCTATGGTAGATGATTATGAATCATTTTTTGATGAATTCAATATATTAGATAATATCTATTTAACAGCGAATCTAAATAGGATAGATGTAGATAAAAAGATAGCTCAAGAACTAATAAATATATTCAAAATAAATGATATTTTAAATGAACATTATTCAAATATAACATATTATGAATTTATCAAAGCTAAAACGGTTAGAAGCTTAATATCTAAACCATTTATTCTCTTAGTATATGATGTGTTCAAAAATATGAGTGATTTTGAAAGAATAGAATATATGATGATGTTAAATAGAATTAATAGTTTATATAATACCACAATCATTATAGAGACTACTGATTCATCCTTATTTAGACTTTCAACAAAGAAATATATTATCGATGAAGGAATGATATTAACTGTAAATGATTAAGAATGTAATGAATAGATCGATAATTAAAGATGTTGTATTCTTTTCGACATTCGCTTTGTCTTTATTTATCATATTTGGATTATTAAATGAAAATAGTGATAAGATTCAATCGATTCAATATATGATAATAAAGAATTTAGCGACTACTGTAGGAATCTTTTTAGCGTGTTCTATAGTATTTTATATATCGATTAAAAGTAGAACGGATATCAAATATTCTAGATTATTAATAACTGATATATTTCTATTTTTGTCATCTATAATTATTAGCGGAATCATATATTTTATTCTATATATTATTTATTATCTAACAAATAGACTATTTATCGACTATCAATTTAATATTAATTTGATTAATATAGGTATCAACCTATTGATAATCACCATATTCTTTTTCTTATTAGAAGGAATCAAATATATCAAATATAAAATAGATAGTGGATATAAAATAAATCAAGTATTCTATCTTTTATTAAGCATTATAATGTTGTTTATGTTCATCTTTATAAACAATTCTATAATATTTATTCTATTTTATTCAGTTCTAGGTATATTTGGAACATATCTAATATATTATGGAATTCTACTTTTTAATAAGTTTTTTGTAACTCATAAATCATCATTCATCATAATAAATAATATGATAAAGAAGAATATGATAAGTTACTATATCACATCAATTATAGTATTATTCTTTAGTCTTATGGCTCTATTTAATGAATATAATAAATATGAATATAATAGACATTTTTATAGATACGACTATGAAATATTAGATACTAGTGATGAACTAAAAACATTTTTATCAGATTCACCTTTATCAAGATATACGGTCTTAGAAGATAAATATGACTTTGTCTTTAAAAATAAACATTATTCATGTTACGCAGTTGATTTATCAAGTGTACAATCGTTCTTTAATATTAACTATGTAGATAGATTATCATCTATTCCTGATAACGCAATCATCCTTCCTTTATTATCTAAGAATAATCTAAAAGTGAATATAGGAGATAATTTACTTATAAATATTAATGGAATTGATTATACATATAAAGTCTATGGATTCTATGAATCAGGAAATGATTTTATCGCATATACAAATATATCCATAAATGAAAACAATAAAAAGTTATTGGTAGAAATAGAAAATAAAGATCTTATGAGCTATATAGAAAATAGATTTAATATAAAGGCTTATGATTCTAAACAAATTGAAAGAATCTTCATCAACTCATCACTTGTTTCGTTTATAATATCAATAGTGACATTTTCTATGATAGTAGTCTTTGTGCTTATAATGTATAAAAGAATTAAAAAAGAGTATCTTAATTCTATTAAGGATGCAAGATTAAAATTAGAGAATGCGGGAGTTATGAAAAGAAGAATTAAAAGGTTTATTTTTGATTCTGAATTTGTACAGTATTTAACATCTTTAATATCTGTATCAGTATTTGTTATACTGTTGTCTATGATATATAACGATGAAATTATGAATATATTTAGAATTTATAAGAGGATGTTACTCCTAGATTATCTATTCTTTATATTTATGATTTTTATATCTTATAATATAATACTAATGTTAGAATATCTTTTAGGTCGTGGTTATTATGAAGAAAAAAAGAGTTAAAAAGCCAAGTTTTATTATCTACCATATATTAGGTCCATTTGCCTATCTATTTGTAAAAATTAAATTTGGATTTAAAAGAAATAAAGAAAAAATAAAAGAACCAGCGCTTATAATTGCGCCACATAGATCATATTATGATTTTCTATTTGTTCCAGCTTCTATCTGGCCTAAAAAGAGCCATATAGTAGTTACTACATATTGGTTTAGAAATAAGAATCTAGGTAAATTATTGTCTTGGATAGGAACCATACCTAAAGATCAATATAGAAGCGATGTTAGAAGTATCATCACTATGGGAGAACATTTTAAAGCTGGACACAATGTGATGTTGTTCCCTGAAGGACAGATGTCTCCATATGGAAAGCCATTACTTATGCCTCAAGGTTTAGATAAACTCATTACTAAGTTTAAACCTAATGTATATTTTGTGAATACTAATGGCGCTTATTTTAAAAGCCCTAAATGGGGTAAGAAGGTCGCAAGAGGTAACGTGGTCACAGATGTATCAATGATTATGTCTAAAGCGGAATTAGAAACATTATCTAGCGATGAAGTTAATAATAGACTTCATGAAGCATTTAATAAAAACAACGATTTTGAATGGATTAAAACTCATCCTAGATATAAATATATTAAGAAAACTAAGGCAGAGGGTCTAGAAAATGTGCTTATGTATTGTCCACACTGCGATAGTGAACTATCTTTTGAAACAGATAAATCAAAGATTATGTGTAACAAGTGTGGTCAAACATATGAATTTGAAAAGACAACATATAATTTCATCAACAAAGAAGAATTTAATGGTTTAGGAGAATTATTCGATTATAACTTAAATAAATTTCATCGATTGATAGATAATGGATTGGTTTTAGAAGATGAAGCTATAATCAAATATGTTGATGAGGAATTAAATCATCAAGAATATATTCAAAATGGTAAAGTTTATATGGATAAAGAAGTTATTAAGTTTGTTGATAATGAAGATGAATCTAAAAACTTATCATTTGAATTATCTAAACTAATAAACTTCGTTATCACATTTAAAAAACAATTTGAAGTGCCAACCTCAAATAAAACATATATAGTTATTCCAAAGAATATAAGAAGAATAATACTTTATTGGAACTATATGAACTATATTAATAAGGAAAAAGGATTATGATATTAACGATTAATAATAAAAAATACGAATATCAAGATAACTTAACTTTAGAAGAAATTGGAAAAGATTTCGAAGGTTATAAGATATGCGCTAAAGTCAATAATCGTATTAGGGAATTAACATATAAAGTATCTAAAGATTCGACTATTGAATTTTTAGATCTTAAAAGTGGCGATGCGATGAAGATCTATCAAGCAACTTTAAGGTATTTAGTTGCGATGGCGGTTAAAGAATTATTTAAAAAAGACGATGTACGCTTTTCGAATTCAATATCTATGAGTTTATTCGCTAAGATTTGTAGTAGAGTAATAACTAAAGATGAGATAAAGAAAATAGAAAACAAGTTATCTGAATATATCGAAAAAGATGTTAAGTTTGAAAGAAAGAAATATTCTATCGAAGAGATGAAAGAATATTATAAAAGCTTAGGATATCTTGATAAAATTGAAACATTAAAATATAGAACTCAAGATGTGAATATATATGAATGTAATGGATATAAAAACTATATGTATTCATATATGGCTCCATCAGCTGGATATATAAAAGAATATAAATTCATTCCATATTATCCAGGGCTTATGATTCAATTTCCGAGAATGGAAGCTAAAGGATATATTCCTCAATTTGTTGATGAGCCTAATTTCTTAAGAGCGCTCGCTAATGAATCTAAGTGGTGCAAAATCACGAGAAGCGAAAATATCTTTGATATAAATAAAAAGACAGAAGATTATGATGAATTAATCAAATTCATAGGAATGTGTGAAACAAGGCATAACCATGATATTGAAGAAATAGGTAGAAGGATAGAATCTAATATTGATGAGATTAGATTAATATCTATTGCGGGTCCATCATCATCTGGAAAAACTACATTCTCTAAGAAACTAGAAATAGAATTATTATCTAGAAATATTCATCCAATGAGAATAAGTCTTGATAATTATTATTTGCCTAGAGAGATGTGCCCATTAGATGAAGAAGGTAAACCTGACTTTGAACATGTTGACGCATTAAATATTCAATTATTTAATGAGAATATGATGGATTTCTTAAGCGGAAAAGAAGTAAGATTACCTATATATAATTTCGCAGAAAAGAGACAATATTTTAGTGAACCAGTTAAATTATCAAATGATGGTGTCATTATCATTGAAGGTATTCATGCATTAAATAATAAATTAACTGGAATGATTCCTAAAGAAAACATCTTTAAGATATATATTGTTCCACTAGCGCAAAGAAATATTGATAACCACAATCCAATAAGTTTAACTGATTTAAGATTAGTTAGAAGAATAGTTAGAGATATCCAGTTTAGAAATACTCCAGCACTTGATACTCTAAATCAATGGAAGAGCGTAAGAAATGGAGAAAGAAAATGGATATATCCTAATATGGAAAGCGCTGATTATATCTTTAATTCTGAATTAGGATATGAATTATCTGTGCTTAAAAAACACGGTATGGAATCGTTAAGCACAGTACCAAATGAATCTGATCAATATATTAGAGCGAACCTTTTAATGAAATTCTTAAAAGTATTTAAAGATATACCTGATGAATACGTAAAGAATAGTTCACTACTTCGTGAATTTATAGGTGGAAGCCTATTTAAAGACTAATAAATAAAGCTCTTTATGAGCTTTTTTTAGTACAACATGAATTAGCTTTTTACAAAAAAGGTGTGAAAAGTGATTAATATTTATTACAAAAAGGTGGAAAAACTAGTAAATTTATACTACAAAAAGGTGGAAAGCTAAGATAAAAGATAGAGAATAAGCGTTTCGTTCTTAAAAGAAAAAACTGAATGATAATGATATTTTTTAACAATATATTACTATAATAGATGATATAAAATAAAAATATCATATACAAGAAAAGCTAAGATAAACTCCATTTTTGGAGTTTTTTGTTTATATCATAATTTTATGATATAATAATATTATGATAATCAAAGACGACATTATATTTGGGCTTACTACTGAAGAAGTAGAAGAGCGCATAAAAGAAGGAAAGACAAATAAAAAAGAAAACAGAAAGACGAAGAGTTATCGTGAAATTTTCTTGCACAATATTCTTTCTATTTTTAACTTAATCATAATCATAATGGCAATACTTGTTGTGCCAACATTCCAAAAATTTGGTGATATAACTAATTTTACATTTATGGGAACGGCTCTTATGAATTTGATTATTGGTATAGTTCAAGAGATTAAAGCCAAAAGGATAGTAGATAAATTAGTATTAACTACTGAATCTAAAGTTAGGACTTTAAGAAACTTAAATGAAATTGAAGTTCAATCTAGCGATTTAGTATTAGATGACATAATCATACTAGATGCGGGAAAACAGATTCCTGCAGATTCAGTTGTTGAAAAAGGTGAATTATACGTTAATGAATCTACAATTACTGGTGAATCTGATGATATATTAAAGAAGAAGGGTGATGAACTATATTCTGGTTCATATGTAGTAAGCGGTGAAGCTTATTGTAAAACTATCAGAGTTGGTAAAGATAATTTTATTGAAAAATTATCCGCTCAAGCAACTAAGTATTCTAAACCAAAAAGTGAGATAATGAATTCATTAAATACAGTAATCACATCTATCTCTATATCTTTAATACCTATCTCTATCTTTTTATACATCATTTATAACAAATATTCAGTCTATACAAGCGACAACATCATTATATTTGGCTTATCTAAAGATTTGATATTAGGATTAGTCGCTGCGATCAATGGAATGATTCCATATGGCCTATTCTTACTCACATCTATCTCTTTAGCCGCATCTGTCATAAAGCTTGCGAATAACAAAACGGTTGTTCAGGAACTATATTGTATTGAACAGCTAGCTAGAGTAGATACTATCTGTTTAGATAAGACTGGAACTATCACAGATGGTACGATGAGGGTTGATGAAATAATAGTTGCGGATGCAACATATCCGCCACTGGAAATTATTTCATCTATGAATGGATCTTTAAAAGGAACGAATATGACAAGCGTTGCTTTAAAAGATAAGTTTGGCTCTAATGTGTATTTTGAAACTCAAGGAATATTGAATTTCAATTCAACCAATAAATTTAGTGCTGTAACATTTAAAGGGCTTGGAACATTTGTTTTAGGCGCTCCTGATATATTGATAAAATTTAAAAAGAATGATAAATATGGAAAGATTATCAATATTAAAGCGTCACAAGGAAATAGAGTTTTAGCTTTATGCAGAACATCTTCAAAGATTCAAAATAATACTGTTCAAGGTCCGTTTGATTTGATTGCGTTAATATCTATTCACGATAATATTAGAAAAGGCGCAAGAGAAACACTAAAAGAATTCCATGACAATGGAGTTGATATTAAGATAATATCAGGTGATAACCCAATCACTGTTAGCGCAATAGGTAAAGATGCGGGTGTACCGCATTATGAAAAATATATTTCTTTAGATGGTTTAACTGATGAAGAAGTAATGGCGGCCGCTAAAGAATATACTGTGTTTGGTCGTGTTAAACCTAATCAAAAGAAATTATTAGTTCAAGCATTAAAATCTGAAGGTCATAAAGTTGCGATGACCGGTGATGGTGTAAACGATATATTAGCGTTAAGAGAATCAGATTGTTCTATAGCGATGGCTGCGGGAAGTGAAGCAGTTAAAACTGTAGCGCATCTTGTTTTACTTGATTCTAACTTCTTAAGTTTACCTAAAGTTGTTAATGAAGGAAGAAGAGTAATCAATAACATTCAAAGAAGTGCTTCATTGTTCTTATCAAAAACATTCTTGATGATGTTTATAAATATTGCGGCAATAATCCTCTTCTTTATTAAACCTGAATTACAATTCACATCTCCATTTAAAGAACCATCTCAACTGATGATTATTGAAACGTTTATAATAGGGCTTCCTACTCTAGTCTTAGCGCTAGAACCTAACGCATCAAAGATTGAGGGAAAGTTCTTAGGCAATATATTTAGAAGGGCTCTACCTGGCGCATTCATCGCATTTATTTCTGTGCTGGTAATCAGGTTTACATCAGAGTCTTTAGGAATTGGTCCAATCGAAGAAACAAATGTGTATCTAATATCTTTAACATTCATATTCTTTATAATCCTTGTATATATCTCTCTTCCTTACAGCAAGATGAGAATATGGATCTCAGCGATAACATTTATCGTCTTAGCTTTATGTCCTGTAATCACTCTATTTACAGAAGCTAAGTTTGGCGCTGATTTCTTCCATTATGGATTATCAAATGGAGAGTTCGTGTTAAATACAAAAGGATATTGGATGATTATTCTATCAATAATTGGAACCCTTGTTTACTTCACTCCATTTGCGATATTTAAAATTAAAAAACAAAAGAAATTAAATCTTGAAGAAGAATAGGTGAATTTATGAAACATTATGAATATTATACTCAAGGTACATGTGCAGTAAAAATTGAATTTGATATAGATGATAATGATAATATCCACAATACAGTTTTTACTAGAGGATGTAACGGAAATCTAAAAGCAATATCTAAGCTAATTGAAGGAAAAAATAGAAAAGAAGTTGCGGAGATATTAAAAGGTAATAAATGCGGTTTTAGAGAAACTTCATGTGCAGATCAGTTATCTAAAGCTTTATTTGAAGTAGAAACAAAATAATTTATATAGGAGGATAAACCATTTATGAAAGTATTATTTGTTGCGGCGGAATGTTATCCATTCGCTAAAGTAGGTGGCTTAGCGGATGTTATAGGAAGCTTACCACAGGAACTAGTTAAGATTGGCTGTGACGCTAGGGTTATTATGCCTAAATATAAAACAATAAAGGCTGAACTTCTTGAAGGAATAGAAAAAGAAGCTTCTTATTATGTTTTTTTAGGGACAAAGAGTCAACAAGTAGATCTTTATAAATTGGTTAAAGATGGCGTCACTTACTATTTTATAGATCATGAAAAATTTGATAGAGATAAAATATATGATTTCCCTGATGAAGCAGAAAGATGGGCGCTATTCCAAACTTCAGTTATTGAATCATTTAAATATAGTGGATTTAGACCTGATGTAGTAAACTGTAATGACTGGCATACAGGTATGATTCCACAAGTTATGAAAGCTAAATATTTTAGAGAATATGGTTCTATTAAAACTGTTTTCACTATTCACAATATCGCATTCCAAGGTGTATTTGATAGACAGGTTTCAAAACTGTTTAATATGTCATTTGATAATGTTATGGAATTCGATAATAAGATGAACTTCATGAAGAGCGCAATCGTTTCATCTGACTATGTTAATACGGTAAGTGAAACTTACGCTAATGAGCTTTTAACAAGCGATTATTTCTCTATGGGTTTAGGTAATATCTTAAATCAAAAAGCTAAAAAATATGAATTTGGTGGAATACTAAATGGTATAGATTATACTATTTGGAATCCTGAAACTGATAAATGTTTACCTATGAATTATAATTTCAGCAATTATAAAGAAGGTAAGTTACTAGCGAAAGAAGAATTATATAAAAAGTTAGGTGTTGATTTTTATTCTAATGTTCCACTCATTGCGATGTGCACTAGATTAACAAGACAAAAAGGATTAGATTTAATAAAAGAAATTGCGGAAGAGTTATTAAAGGATTCAGTCTTTAAATTCGTTATTATTGGTACTGGCGAAAAGGATTATGAGGAATTCTTTATGGACCTTGAAAAGAGACACCCTTATAAAGTAAAGTGTTATATAGGATATAGTGATGAACTCGCAAGACTAGCTTACGCCGCAAGTGATATGTTCTTGATGCCGAGCCAGTTTGAACCATGTGGATTAGGACAGATGATCGCATTAAGATATGGATCACTTCCTATAGTTAGAGAAACTGGAGGATTAAAAGATACTGTCATTCCATATAACGAATATGAAATGACTGGTAATGGATTCTCATTCACTTACTATAATTCTCACGATATGCTTTATGTTATAAAATATGCGTTTAGAACCTATTCACAACAACATTGTTGGGATGTGCTTGTTGAAAACGCAATGAACTCAGATTATAGTTTTAAAGAATCTGCGAAAAAATATTATAGAATTTACAAAAAATTATTAGATAAATAAGGAGATTTATAATGGAAACTTTAGCGCTTATATTAGCTGGTGGAAGAGGATCTAGACTAGATATATTATCAGAAAAGAGAGTTAAACCTTCTGTTCCATTCGCTGGTAAATTTAGAATAATAGATTTCACATTATCTAACTGTTCAAATTCTGGAATATATAATGTCGATATATTGACACAATATCTTCCACATTCATTAAATGAACATATTGGTTCTGGTAAACCTTGGGATATGGATAGAAGAGATTCACATGTTAACCTTCTTCAACCTCACGCTGATTGGTATAACGGAACAGCTGATTCTATAAGAAAGAATATGAATATTCTATATGAATCAGACGCTAAATACATCCTTATATTATCAGGTGATCATATCTATAAAATGGATTATAGAAAACTTATTGATTTCCATAAAGAACACAATGCACTCGTTACTATCGCATGTAAGGTTGTTCCGCTAAGTGACGCATCTAGATTTGGAATTATGGAAGCCGACTCTAATGGAATGGTTACCAATTTCGTGGAAAAACCAAAAGAGCCTAAAAGTGATCTCGCATCTATGGGAATCTATGTATTTGATAGAAAAAAACTTATTGAATTATTAGAATCACATGATGATATTGAAGATTTAGATTTTGGTAAACATATCATTCCAGATATGATTGATTCTAAAAATGTATATGCTTATAAATTCTTTGATTACTGGAAAGATGTAGGTACATATGATGCATATCTAGAAGCTAATTTAGAGCTTATTGAAACAGTTGATAAGATTCAACTTGATATGTATGATCCAACATGGAAAATATATACAAGAAGTGAAGATATGCCTGCGGTAAAGATTGGCTCTAAAGCAGTAATTAAACAAGCTTTATTATCTAATGGTTCTATAATCGCTGGAGAAGTAGTTAGATCTGTTATATCACCAGGCGTAGTAGTTCATCCAACCGCAAAAGTATCTAATTCAGTTATTTTAAATAATACAGTAATAGAAGAAGGCGCAGTAGTAGAAAACTGTATCATCGATAAAAACTGTGTTATTGGTAAAAATTCAGTAATTGGTACATTTGATAATGTTCCAAATAAAGAAAGACCTGAACTTTTAAGTAGCGGTATTACTGTATTAGGCAAAGATGTTAGAATTAAAGCTTCATCTAAGATTGGCAAGAATGTCAGAATATTCTCTGGTATCGATTTAGATAAACTAAATATTGATAAGGTCGAATCAGGAGAAACTCTAAAAAAGGAGAGCCATAAATAATGTTAGAAAAAATAATAAAAAAGATGCATGTTAGATTAGCGTTTTCAGCGTATGGAATACTAACAATAATCACAATGTTATTACCGCTTGTAATCATTGGATTCGGCATTTACTTTTTAGTTGCGAACACTAATAATTCAGGCGTTATGTGGATTATAATAGGTGTAGTCGCAATACTAATATCAGTAAGAAAACTAAAAGATTACTTCGTTAATATCAAATATATTATCAGCCCAAAGAAATATCCAACATATAAAAAGATTGTTGAAGAAGGATTAGACCCATCTATATTTGATAAAGAATTAACTGATGCGGATCCTATTCATACACTAAATAAAAAGAATCCTATCCTAATGACAAAGAACTTTATCTTTGGCTATAACCAAGTTGCATTCTTTGTATTAGACAGGAATAAAATAGTATGGGCTTATGAATATAATGGTAACGGTATTGTATTCTTAGATTATTACAAGAATTATGGATTCACATATTATGTTACAGTTGACGGCAATGATGAATTAATGAAACAATTAAAACATGATATGCCTTATATCTATTTAGGCATAGATTTTGATTACAAGACTGTAATGCATGATAACTTCGATGAAGCAGTTAGACACGTTGAAGATGAAAAACAAGCTTTCTTAGCTGATCCAGATGGCTATAGAGAAAGAAAAGTCCAAGAAGAAGAAGCAAAAGCCCAAGAAGAAGCAAGAAGATTAGAAGAAGAAAAAGCTAAAGCAATCGCTGAAGTAGAAGCGTCTGATAATCAAAGTAATGAAGATGAGGTAGTTGAATCTGATTCCACTGAAGAAGTAGAGCAAGAAGAAACTAATGACTCTCAAGAAGAAAAAGAAGAATAATTACCCAAATATGAAGTAGCTTAAAAACTATTTCTTATTTTTATCAAAAATAATAGTAGAATCGTTTTGCTTTTAATGGGTGAAATATATGATATAATATAAGTGTTACTGATACTCTATTTCAATAGGGCTCCAAACATTAATTTATCTGAGGGATAAAAATGCTGTGTGCAAGCAAGTTACGGGCTTGAAGCCTAACGCATTTTTTGAAATCATATCGTAGTAGGCGATCAGGTCGCTTATTAGAATAGGTGTCAGTAACTTATATAATCCACTTTTTAGTGGATTTTTATTTTTATAAAAATGAAGAAACGGTATTAGCGTTTCTTCATATCATATATAGTAATATTCTTATATTTTTTAGATATTTCTTTATTTATTCTTTTAATATTTGTTTTATATTCTTTTTCTATATTATCTATTCCCTCTAAAACAAATATATTTTTAAGATATGATGTGTTTTTTAGTTCAACTAAAGATTTTTTATTCATCAGTATCATATCATTAGTCATATCTAAAATCATTAACTTAAATCTATTTATTTCAGATTCATAATCCTTAGCTTTCTTTTTATAGTCAATATCCAATTTCTTTATATTAGATAAATACATTTTATATGCGGTATTCTTTTCTATAAAGAATTGTTCTTTACTATTAAGAAGCGATGAATCATGTTCCTTTTTAGATTTTTCATTCATCAACAATAATTCATTTTCATAATTAACGTAATTAATTATAGGAAGAGAAGAAGTTTTCTTTTTATATTCATCTAATAATTTATTACATCTAACTTCATAATCTCTTTCTATAGAATCTATACGCTTAATAAAGTCATCATTATTATATGTATTATTAATATCATTTATTTTATCTAAATAAGGAACTGAATCTTTTTCTAATTTATTATCTAGTCTAGCTTTATTTGTGAGGTATGTTAATTTGTAATCTTCTAAAGCCATATCAAAATCAATATCTTTTTGATCTATTGATTTGATAATAGATTCAAATTCTAAATTAGCTCTTTCAATTTCTTCTAAAGCACGCTTTAATGATTGATCTCTAATTATCTGTGCGTTTTCAATAGAATTGATAACAGCTTCATCAATATTTCTAGATTCAAACTTAGCGTACTTTATAGATTTATCATTTAATAATAGATCTGTAAGAGCTTTTATCGCTTCATTATAGTTATCTAATATTTTCTTGACCTCTCCATTTGTCGCATCTCCAGATGGCCTTTTCGATAACTTATCAATTATAGGTTCAAGCTTTTCATTCTTAATTCTATTTAATTCCTTACAGTCATTAAGATATGTATCTATAATTGGTAAAACAAGTTTTTCTAAATAGTCTTTAGCCATGTTTCTTGTTCCATTAAGAATATCTACTCTTAATGTATATTCTTTAATTGCGAGATCTATCATTTCTTCCGCAATTAAAGTTCTGTGTTTTAAGAAGCTTAACGCATAGTCATAATTAGAAATATCTAACATGTTAACTCTTTCTTTATTCTTAGTTAATAGTTGTTCCTGAGAGACATAGATTGCTTCATAAGTTGATTTAATTGCGTCATATTCACTAAGTATCTTTTCAAGTTCAACTCTTGTATCTAATAACGCTATATCCTTTTCTTGTTTAAATAGTTCATAAGCTAGTTTTAAGAATGATTTTTTTAATCTATATTCTTTTTCAATATGAATCTTCTCTGTTTCATAATCTAATAGATATAATGATTTTTTATTGGCGCTATCAAGCTCAACCATGAAAGTGTTTCTTTCATTTGTCTTTACTATAGCTTCATTCTTAATGATATTGATATCATAATCTAAATCTATGATAGAATCTCTTATCTCTTTCATAAAAGAAGATTCTATAACTGATTTTTCATATTCGTAATTATATGTAATTTCATTTATTGTCTTAAATAATGATAAAGTCTTTATCTTGTATTCAAAGAGTGTATTTATTCTTTCTTTTGTATATCGATAGAATTCATCATAATCATCTTTTAGTATTGATTCATTTGCGTATTCATTATAAAATGCGATAGATTCATTATTTAATTTATCTACTATTTCATCGCTTTCAGCTTTGATATATCCATATAATTCTAGTTTTTTCTTATATGAAAGTTCTAAGTTTTTAAGTTCATCTTTATAGAATAAATAATCTTTTTCATTTTTAGTTTTAAACACTTGATTAACGACGTCTTTAAATTCATCTAATGAAAAATGCTTATCTATTTTTAATAGTTCACTACTTAGATCTTTATATTCATCATCTTTAATCAAATCTAAAATATTATCTTTATCTAAAGATAGTGAATATGTTTTATCAAGTACTGATAATAATAAATATTCTATACGTTCAATATCTTTAGCAGTATTAGCCTTAAAATCATTTATTATTTTATCTCTCTTTTTAGAATATTCTATTGTGATATTCTCAAAAGATTTTAAAGAAGAATTTGAAGATGTAAAATTAATATCTAGTAGATCTTTAGATGATACTTTTAAAGAATATTTATCTTTAATATTTTTTAGTCTAGTATTTAATGAAGTTACTTCCTTATTAAATATAGAATCAACTAACTGTAATTCCTTTGTAATCTCGCTAAAAGAAGAAGAGAACAATTCAGAATATTTAGATAATGTATCTTTATACCTATCTAATGATTTAAGGATAAAAGAAACACATTTCTTAATTAAAGATTCTGTTGAAGAAATATGATCTTTCATAATACCATTGATGGTGATATAGAAAGTATTTCTTTCTTTATTATATCTTTGGAATGCTTGATTTAACCTATCAGTAATCTTTAAAGAATCATTCATATAATCATTCTTTAAGAATATGATTGTTGAATAATATTTAATCATTAGTTTTGAATGTTCTAAATCTCTAAATTCTTCGATAGATGTAAATCTTTCTACAGATGATTCTATTTTTGTTTTTAACGAACTTAAAGAACTCTTTATTTCATCTAAAGAGGTTTTAGAATCTGATTCAATTTTGGATTCTAGAGCGTTTATATCCTTGCTTAAGGTGTCCACATTATTTTTAATGTTTTCACCAAATGTTTCGAGGGTAGATAAAACGTCTTTTAATTCATTATTAATATTATTCATTATTAGTTAATTTATCTATTTTATTTCCAAATGTGATAACTGTTTCAACTGAGTCTTTAGATAAAGAATCATTAACTCTCTTAGCTTTTTCCATTAGAGATGATGTCAACATCTCAAGGGATTTTTCATAGGTTTTAGATGTGGTGAATTCTTTTTCAAACTCACTCATATTCTTTTCCTTAGTCTCTTCTAATAATTTAGTATATTCGAAGATTTTTTCAGCTTTTTTATTGTTTGCGATATCTCTATAATATTCATTTAAATCATTAAAATTAGATTTATATTCATTTACTAAAGAATTTAAAGATGACATATAGTTAGATTTATCTTGTTTTTTAAACTCGATATATGTTTCAACATCATCTTCAAATTTATTCATTTCACTTTTTATAGTTTCGTAATATTCTTTAGCTTTTTCTATAGTGGTATCAAAGTATAGTTTGTTGATATCATCATATCCCTTTTTAATCTTCTCAAAATCACTATTCTTTTTCTCTACTTCATCACTCATATTAGATATAGATGCGCTCGCTTTCTTAGCGAGTTCTCTTTCGCCAATTGTCGCATCATAGATTTTCTTTTCATGATTTTCTTTGATTCTAGAATATTCATAGTCAATCTTATCATTTATTGATTCATTTAAGTTTAATACATAATTTTCACATTTGTCTTTAAGATCAGTAAGTTCCTTAAATCTTGAATCATAATCGTTTCTTATTGATTCGATTGTGGACATATAGTATTTCTTGTATGAAGAGATATTCTTTTCATATTCTTTAGTTTTAATTATGCTTTCTTCATCAATTTTATCTAGATTATCAAGACTAGGAGTTTCGAGAATAGTATTCTTAATAGCGATGAGCGCAATATTCTCTTTATACTCATCATCTATTTTCTTAACCTCTTTATCTAAAGCTTTTCCTTCATAATAAACTATCTTAGATAATTCTTTATTTATTAAAACCTTTAAATCTTTAATGAAAGAAGAAATAGCCTTCTTTAGCGTCTTTAAATATTTATTTTCACTTGCTGATAAAACAGGTAGTAAATTAATATTTATAACTATTTCATTTATATCATATCCATTATTTTTAATTAGTTCATCATTGACTTTTTTAACTAACAAATTAGATTCATCAATAACATTATTTATAAATACTCTATTTGATAAATCTATATTTTCTAGCTTTTTCTCATATTCGCTAATTAAATCATTAAGAGTGCTAGATAAAGTTAAATATACTTTTTTGTTTTTGTTATTTGTGTCAAAAAAGTATTGTTTATCAGCGTTATATTTCTTTCTTAATTCCTTTAATTTTTTACCAGAATCGCTTTTGATATTAACCAAGCTTGGATAGATTTCTTTCTTTCTATTTTCGCTTTCTTTTAATATCTTACTTTTTTCATTTTCAAAGTTCTTTATCTCAATTTCAAGGACGTTATTTAAATATCTAATCCTACTGTTGGTGTCACTATCAAGCTCTTCAATATCCTTATCATATTTTACCATAGTTAAAGAATATTCATTCATCTTATTCGCTGAATCAATTAAGACATTCTCGACTATTCTTTCAAGTTCAATAGAACTTAATAAATCTATGATTTTTGGCTCAATATCGACCTTTTTATCAATTATTTTTGATATGTTATCAAGCCTAGTATAGGCTATCATATAATCATTTCTTAAAATATCTATATCTTTTTTTAAATCGATTATCTTTATTTTATGTTCTAGATCATGATTTAAAATATCTATATCAACTTTAAGATCATTCTTTAATAATTCTATTTTAGATTTACAGTTATTTATAACGATTAAAGGAGTAGAAGTATGTTCTAATTCCTCAATTTTAATATCGTATTCAATAGATTTAATCTTCAGTTCATCATCTAAAGTTAATAGTGTTTTTTTAAGATTTAATAACTTTATTTTTAGAAGCTCTTCACTAGTTAGTATTTCAAAAGCTAAAATGTCAAGAGTTCTGTTGTTTTCTATAGCCTTACTAATAGATTCTCTATTGTTTTTTAGTATTTCTAATGTAGATTCTATCTGTAAGTTTCTAAATCTATTATTGAAGTATTTAACTATTTCTCTAGCTTCATTGCTGTCGCGTTCAAAACTATCTATCGCTCTTAATTCATCCTGAACGAATTCTCTAACGCTCTTCATCAATGATAAAACCATTATAGATGACTTTTCCATTTCATCTATAAATGAGCCACCTAAAGCCTTATTTGATTTATCTAATTCATTTATATAACTATCTAGAATTGATGCTTCCTCATCCAAAAGATTTATTTCAATTGAATAATCAAGAGATATTCTAATCTTTCTAGTTTCTAAACTCTTAAGCATGATATCTCTATCTTTCTTTATCTCTTTAATAACTTGAGGAGGATAGTCATTTATCAGCTTCTTATCGTAATATTCTCTAGTTTCTTCAATCTCTTTATCGATTCTATTAAAACAGTAAGCGATATTAGATTTTAAAGATTTTGATTCTTTTAATATCTCTTCCTTTCTTAATTTAACATTATCAATTAAACTAACAAATGTTTTAGATACATTATCGTATAAAGAAACGAAAGAAGTATTAGATGTTTTATCTATCTCATTATTAATATAATCTAGATAGATCGAAAGTTTATTAGCTTCTATCTTAGAATCAGATTTATTTTCATCTAATAATTCTTCATTATATCCGCTTATCTCATCTAAAAATTCTAATGCTTTATCGATTTTTTCTATATATTGTTCTGCGGTAATATAGTATTCTTTATTGTTTTCTATAGATTTTTTCGCATCAAAAATAAATTGAACATGCTTATTATATTCAGTATCTATCTTTTTAGAGATTAAATCTATATTTCTTTGTGGTTCTTTCTTAGCTTCGTAGAACTTAACTAAATAGTCGCTTCTTAACTGATCTATTACTAATCTTTCTCTTTCAATTTGATCTAATAAATTATCAATCTTTTCTCTTATTTCACTTTCATGTTTAGCTTTTTTAAGATTATATTCTTCATTTAGTTCGATATAATCTATAAAATATTTAGACAAAATATCATATTTTATTTGGCTATATAGTTCTAAGTTCTTGGTGTATTCTAAGTATTGTTTTTCAACATCTTCATCCCTTTTTCCAATTAAAAAAGAAGCCTCACTTTCAAGGTTTGAAATAACTTTATGGAAATATTTCTCGATTCTTTCAGTATCATAACCGATAGATTCAAGGAAAACTTTGTAGTTAAGGGAGTTAGATTTGTCCATTTTTCACCTATAATTCATTATACCATAATAAATAATTATGAGTTTCTATTATAAGAATAAGAACTATTAAAAAATAGAATAATTTAGATATGATATTCTAAGATATATTATCATATTTTTGGACTATTTTTTATAACAAATCTAAAGATTATGTTATAATAAAGTCTAGGAGAATCTCATGAGTACTCAAAATGAATTAAAAAATTATCGTGATAAAATTGAAGAAGAACAGTTTCTAAGACCTCAATATCTTAAAGAATATATAGGACAAGAAGATATTAAAGAGATGTTAGGTGTTTCTATTATGGCTGCGAAACAGAGAAAAGAACCACTTGATCATGTCTTATTATATGGCCCTCAGGGACTAGGAAAAACTACATTAGCTCAGGTTATCGCAAATGAAATGGGAGCGAATATCACTATTATATCTGGCCCAGCAATAGAAAAAACTGGAGACTTAGCCGCAATATTATCTCAGCTTCAACCATATGATTGTTTATTTATCGATGAAATTCATAGGATGCCTAGAGCGATAACTGAAACGCTATATAGCGCTATGGAAGATTTTGTCATAGATATAGTTATCGGTAGAGATTCTGACACTAAGACGATTAGACTAGATTTACCACCTTTCACATTAATTGGTGCGACTACAGCTTACGGTATGTTAACTGGGCCATTAAGAGATAGGTTTGGACACACATTTAAACTTGATTTTTATACTGTAGAAGAACTTAAAAAGATATGTGAAAGAACCGCAAAAATTTATGGTAATGAAATAGATGAAGCATCTTCTATTGAAGTTGCGAAGAGATCTAGAGGAACTCCAAGAATAACCAATAGATTCTTTAAAAGAATCAGGGATTACGCTGATGTATACAACAAAGGTAAAGTTACTCTAGATATAACACTTAAGACTTTAAAAGGCTTAAATGTTGATGAAGAAGGATTAGATGATAGAGATAGAGCTTATTTAACCGCTATAATAGATCAGTTCTATGGTGGACCAGTAGGTGTTGATAATCTCGCAAGCTGTCTATCTGAAGATAGAATAACTTTAGAAAATGTATATGAACCATATTTAATAAAAAGCGGTTATATACAAAGAACAGCGAGAGGTAGGACAGCCACAACTAAAGCATATCGTCATCTTAAAAAAGGATTATATAGCGCTGATGAAAACTGATGATTTTGATTACTATTTACCTTTAGATTTAATCGCACAAACCCCATTAGATAAAAGAAGCGATTCAAGACTATTATGTTTAAATAAAGATACTGGAGAAATAGAAGAATCTCACTTTTATAATATTCTTGATTATCTAGACAAGAACTCAGTATTAGTACTAAATAATACTAAAGTAGTACCTGCGAGAATCATAGGGGAAAAGGAAATTACTAAAGCTAAAATAGAATTATTGATACTAAAAGATTTAGGCGATAATCTATACGAATGTTTAGCGAAGCCACAAAAAAGATTGAAGGTTGGAACTAAGGTATTCTTTAAGGATGGATTACTAGTAGCGGAAATTAAATCTATTTTAGATGAAGGTATAGTTCACGCTAAATTCATATATGATGGAATATTCTATGAAGTATTAGATAAGGTTGGAGAAGTTCCTCTTCCACCATATATTCATGAAAAATTAAAAAATAAAGATAGATATCAAACTGTCTATTCAAAAATAGAAGGATCAAGCGCAGCGCCAACTGCGGGGCTTCATTTTACTAAAGAGCTTCTTGAAAAGGTAAAAGAAAGCGGAATTGAAGTAATAGAAGTTACGCTCAATATTGGACTTGGCACATTTAGGCCTGTAGTAGTAGATGATGTTGAAAAACATGATATGCATTCAGAAAAGTATCATGTATCTGAATACGCCGCAGAAAGGCTTAACTTAGCCAAAAAACAAGGAAAGAAAATAATAGCTTTAGGAACAACAAGCCTAAGAACTTTAGAAGCGAACATCACTAAAAATGGATGTTTTAAAGCTGAAGAAGATGAAACTAAAATATTCATCTATCCTGGATATGAATTTAAAGCGGTAGATGAACTGATAACTAACTTCCACTTACCAAAATCAACTTTAGTGATGTTAGTTAGCGCTCTAGCTGGGAAGGAAAATATTATGAACGCATATAAATATGCGGTTGATAATAAATTTAGATTCTTCTCATTTGGAGATGCGATGTATATTCATACGAATCATAAAAAATAATAAATATAGGAGAAACACAAAATGAAAAAAGTATTAGTAGAAACAAGCGCAAGACATGTGCACTTATCAGAAAAGGAATTCAAATTATTATTTGGAGAAGACGCAAAATTAACAGTTAAGAAAGAATTATCACAACCTGGACAATTTGTATCTTTTGAAAAAGTTAATTTAGTTGGACCAAAAAAATCTATAAATAACGTATCTATTTTAGGGCCTCTAAGAAAAGAAGCTCAAGTAGAAGTATCATTAACTGACGCAAGAACACTTGGAATTGACGCTCCAGTTAGAGAATCAGGCGATATAGCAGGTACTCCAGGATTAACTTTAGTTAACGCAGCTGACCCTACAAAAGAATTAGTTTTAGATAAAGGTGTTATCGTTGCGAAACGTCATATTCACGCTACACCAGAAGACGCTAAAGAATGCGGATTAACTAATGGTGAAATCGTATCAGTAAAGATCGAAACTGAAGGAAGAAGCTTAATTTTTGGTGATGTAGTAGTTAGAGTTAGAGAAGATTTCGCATGGGCTATGCATATAGATACTGATGAATCTAACGCCGCTAAATGTGCTGGTGAAGTTTACGGAGAAATTTTAAAATAGTATGGCAGCCTTATCTTTTAAAGTTAAAAAACTTGAAAAGAATACTGGCGCTAGATTATCTACATTAACTCTTAATGGAAAGACTTTCGAAACTCCAATCTTTATGCCTGTTGGCACTAAAGGGGATGTGAAGACTTTAGAAAATTCGGAAGTTAAAGAAGTTTCTGATGGTTTAATACTAGGAAACACTTATCATTTATGGTTATCACCTGGAACTGATATTTTAGATAAGACAAATGGATTAAGAGGATTCAATAAATGGGATGGTGCTTTATTAACTGATAGTGGAGGATATCAGGTTTTTTCCTTATCTGATACTAGAAAGATAACTGAAGAAGGAGTTACATTTAAGCACTATAAGAATGGCTCAAAACTATTCTTATCTCCAGAACTATCTATAAAGATTCAAAATTCAATTGGTGCGGATATCATAATGAGTTTTGATGAATGTCCTCCATTTGACGCATCATATGACTATATGAAAAAGTCGGTTGAAAGAACTATTCGTTGGGCTAAAAGAGGATATGATGCGCACAATAAAAAAGACACACAGGCTCTATTTGGAATAGTTCAGGGTGGACCATATAACGATTTAAGAAAATACGCTATTGATGAACTTGAAAAGATCGATTTTCCTGGTTATTCAATAGGCGGATTATCAGTAGGCGAATCGAAGGAAGAAAGGCTAGAATCTTTAAAATATTTAAAGACGATAATGCCAGAAAATAAACCTAGATATCTAATGGGAGTTGGAACTCCTGATGATATATTAAATGGTGTTGAAAATGGAATCGACATGTTCGATTGCGTTGAACCTACAAGGATTGCGAGACATGGTGTTGCGATGACATCACTTGGACGCATAAATATCAAAAACAAATGCTATGAAGAAGATTTTAACGGATTAGATCCTAATTGTGATTGTAAAGTTTGTAAGAACTATTCAAGAAGCTATATTAGGCATCTATTCCGTGAAGAAGAAATATTATCATATAGATTTATTTCTTATCACAATCTTTATTTTCTAAAAACTCTAATGTACAATATTAGAGAAGCAATCAAAAATGATACATTTTTAGAATTTAAAGAAGATTTCTTAAAAAAATATAATCAAGGTAAGTGAGGTATAGAAAATGTTTAGTGAAGATGATCAATACACTGAGAAGGCCGTCATTAAAGTTATAGGCGCAGGTGGCGGTGGATGTAACGCTATCGATAGAATGATAGAAAACGGAGTTAGTGGCGTTGAATTTATTTCTGTAAATACCGATTCACAAGCCTTAAGAAAATCAAAAGCGCAAACTAAAATCCTAATCGGTAAAGCAACGACTGGAGGACTTGGCGCTGGCGCTAAACCTGAAGTTGGTAGACAAGCCGCTTTAGAACAGGAAGATGAAATTAGAGAAAATCTATCTGGCGCAAACATGGTATTTATTACCGCAGGTATGGGCGGTGGAACAGGATCTGGCGCAGCTCCAGTTATCGCATCTATCGCAAGAGACATGAAATGCCTAACTATAGGTGTTGTGACTAAGCCATTCTCATTTGAAGGAAAACAAAGAATGGTTCAAGCTTTAAACGCTATTGAAGAATTTAAACAACATGTTGACGCATTAATCGTTATTCCAAACGATAGATTATTACAGATTACTGGTAGATTTACTCCATATCTTGATGCGTTTAGAATGGCTGATAACGTTTTAAGACAAGCGGTTCAAGGTATCACTGAAATAATTGATACAAACGGTGTTATCAACGTTGACTTTGCGGATGTAAGAACGGTTCTTTCTAATAGAGGTACAGCGTTAATGGGTATTGGTATCGCTAAAGGTGAAACTAGAACTAAAGACGCTGCGCAGCTTGCGATCAAGTCATCGCTCCTTGAAACATCTATTAATGGCGCAACTCAAGCGATTGTAAATATTACATCTAGTGTTTCAGCGTCTCTATTTGATATCAATGAAATCATAAAAGAGATTAAAGATGCGACATCTACTGAGCTCAATTTAATCTATGGTTGCGCAATCAACCCTGATTTAGGTGATGAAATAGTAGTTACAGTTATTGCGACTGGTTTTGAAAATGATCCATTAAAGAATATCCCAATCAGTCCAAAAGATGAAATTGAAGATGAGGATGATGAAGAAACAGAACTTGAAAAAGAATATTTAGATCCAAAATCATCTAAAAAAGAAAAAACTAAAAAGGAATCTATCTTCTCTGGATTAAAGAAGAAACCTAAAACTCCTAAATCAAAAGAAAAACAAACTGATGTGGTAGTTCCACCATGGCTTCAAAAATGATGAAAATACTACTTTCAAATGACGACGGATACAAATCTGGTCGTCTTTTAATGTTAAAAGATATATTGTCTTTATATGGAGATGTCTATGTATCAGCGCCATATAAAGAAGCTAGCGGTTCATCAGTTTCTTTATCTCTACATAATAAAATCAAATATAAAGTAATCGATAAGAATATATTAGCGATAAAAGGAACTCCTGCTGATTCAGTAGCGTGCGGTATCAGTTATTTTAAAGATGTAGATTTTGATTTGGTTGTGACAGGCATAAATTATGGCTATAACGCATCAAAAGATACTCTATTTTCTGGAACTGTAGGCGCCGCAATTATAGGATCGTTAAATAATATAAAAACAATCGCTTTATCTTCATATCATAAAGAAGATGAATATTTAGAAAATAAAACTAAAGAGATACTAGAATATGTCTTTAAAAATAAACTTCTTGATATTGCGCCACTACTAAATATTAATATTCCTAATGGAATTCCTAAAGGAATAAAAGTCGCTAAATTAAGCACTTCACTAAAAGGCGACTACGTAATCGATACTTTAAAAGAATTTGAACACGCAAGAGACATATCCAAAATGGATTATTGTGAGAATTCAGATATAAAACTACTAATGGATGGATACTATACTATAACTGCGTTAAAGCCTTCATTTATAGACGAAGATAAAAACCATAAGTTACAAGAGGTTTTAAATAATGGAAATTGATTATTGTTTCCATACTCATACATTTAGATGCGGTCACGCACAAGGGCTAGATGAAGAGTATGTATTAGAGGCTATTAAAAACGGAATAAAAGTACTTGGTTTCTCTGACCATGTTATGATACCTAATTTTAAGGATAAAGGTGAACTTTATAATCCATCTATTAGAAAACATGGGGTTAGGGGAGATTATGATGTCTTTTTTAACGATTACATAGATTCAATAAATAAACTAAAAGAAAAATATAAAGATATAATTGAAATCCATTTAGGATTCGAAGCTGAATACGCTATAGAATATGAAAATTACTATAGAAGTTTACTAGATTCTAAAAAAATAGAATATTTAATTCAAGGTCAACATTTTCATTCTTTTGATGGTAATTTCGTACACTATAGTTCTTTAGATTTTGAAAAGGCTATTGAAATATATATTGATGATGTAATCCAAGGGATGTCATCAGGATTATTTAAATATTTAGCTCATCCAGATATATTCTCATTATGGTATGGCTCAAATGAACCTAGATATGAAGAATTTTCAAGAAGAATAATTGAATCAGCGATTAAATATGATATTCCTCTTGAAATAAATCTAGGTGGTAGAAGAAGAAGAGAAGATGAATCTCATCTATACGCTAATAGAAAATTCTTTGAAATAGTCGGAGAATATAAGAATAATAAAGTGATTATAGGCTGTGACGCCCATAATCCACTTGAACTATCAAAATCTGATATAAAATACGCAAAAAAGCTTATAGCGGACTATAAGCTTAATGAAATAACTAGAATACTATAATATTATTTAAAATTCTTAAAATTTAATTTTGCGATATGATATAGAATATCATGTTTACCATCAAGTTTGATTCTTTCTATCATTTCTTGGGCTGGTTCGCCGCTACCTTTAGGCAATATATATCCATATATTTTATTTAATCTTTCAAATTCTTTAATTAGATAATATCTTGCGATAATGGATGATGATGCGACTGCGATAGATTTCGATTCACCTTTAGTTTCGAATTTGATATTCTTAAATGCGTTACTGCCTAAATAACTATAATAGTTTTCGATGCTTGAGAATTGATCTAGACAAACATAATCATAATCTACTTTACTTGTTAATTTTATTATGTTTGAATTATGCAGCTTCGCTTTCATTGCGTTAAGATTAATTCTATCTATATTATCGTTATATACTTCGTTTCTACAAATCGAAACTTGATGTTTAAAATTATTAATAATCTTTGGCGCAATAGTTAATATCTTATCATCACTTAATTCTTTAGAATCTCTAACGCCTAAAGATTTTAAATATGAAACTTTATCGACTTCTACAAACACGCTAGCGCATACGATAGGTCCAAAAGAATCACCTGTTCCTACTTCATCAGCGCCTATCGTATTATAGTTATCATAATTAATATCATTAAAACTTGAGGCTTCTTTCTCATCAAGGTATTTAGAAAAATCTTCTAAATTGTTTCCTTGAATAGTGATTGTACCAGTATTAAATATAGAAATAGTCGCTCCATTAACTTTAAAATAATGAGCGATATAATCACTTGGTGGAGTTAATTCATACTGTTTATATTTATCTATAAACTCTTTAATTTCTTCACTATTCAATACTTTCTTAGTCATATTTAAATTATACCATAATTTGTTAGTTAATTAATTAGATGATATAATTTTGTTAGGATAGAATATATGTTTGAACTAAAACTTCTTGAATTTAAAAAAATCATAGATAATTTAATTATGTTCTCTAAACTAGAAATCACAAAAGAGAACTTTTTGAAGCTTGTTCCATCAACTGATGAAGAATTAATAAAGGATAGATTGAATGAAGCTAGTGACGCTAAAAATATACTCTATAGATTTGGCGAATTAGAACTATATCCATATAATTTAGAACATATTATTGAAAGATTAAGAATAGAAGCACCATTAAGCATTAACGAGTTTTTAGAAATAAATAAACTTATAATGAACGTATCTATAGTTAATAACTATTTTAAAGGAAAGGATGCGTTAAAAGAAGATTTTCCATATCTATCTAAATATGTATCTAAATTAGTAAGTTTAAAAGAAACTAAAGATTTAATTGATAACGTATTAGATTTTGAAGGAAATGTAGTTGATAACGCATCAATTGAATTATTAAGAATTAGAAAGACTATTAGAACTCTAGAAAATGAACAAAATTCTAAATATAATTCAATCCTTAAAGATCAAGCATCTATTCTAACTGAATCTATTATAACTATACGTAATGGTCATAAAGTTATTCCTGTTAAATCTGAATATAAAAATAGAATTAAAGGAATAATATATGATGAATCATCATCTGGTCAAACTATATATATTGAACCATACGCTATATCAGAAATACAAAATAAGATAACAATTTTAAGAAATCAAGAAGAAACTGAAATACAAAAGATTCTATTAAAGTTATCATATGAAGTATCTAGCCACTATGAAGAAATAAATATAGATCATCAAGTAATATTATCTTTAGATGAGGTTTTTTCAAGAGGAGCTTACGCTAAATCAATTGATGGAATAATGCCTATAATATCTAATAGAATTGATTATATTAACGCATATCATCCATTAATTAATAGAGATGTATGCGTTCCTAATAGTGTGCTTCTTGAACCTAATAAAAAGACAATGATTATAACTGGTCCTAATACAGGTGGTAAAACTGTTGTGTTAAAAACGGTAGGATTATTATCTATCATGTTACAATCTGGATTATTAATTCCTGTAAAAGAAGGATCAAGCGCAACTATCTTTAATTCGATATACGCAGATATTGGTGATGAACAATCTATTGAACAATCATTATCAACATTCTCATCTCATATGAAAAGAATATCAAATATAGTTAGTGATATCACTGACCATTCTTTAGTATTATTTGATGAACTTGGAAGTGGAACAGACCCTAAAGAAGGTGCGTCCCTCGCTATTGCGATATTAGATTATATTAGATCTAAAGATATCTATTCAATTACCACAACTCATTATCCAGAATTAAAACTATACGCATATAAGAATCTTGATACAATTAACGCATCAGTAGAATTTGATGTAGATACACTTAAGCCAACATATAAACTTTTAACTGGTGTATCAGGCGGATCTAATGCGTTCTTAATATCTGAAAGATTAGGATTAAATAAAGGAATAATCGAAAACGCTAAAAATATCAACTTAGATTTTAAATCGGATACATCAGATTTAATTAAGAATCTAGAAATTAACTCTAAGGAAGTTTTAAAATTAAAAGAGGAATACGAAACTAAACTAGAAGAAGTTAACAATAGATATAGAGAAAATAAATTATATCTCAAGAAAGAAAGAGAAAAACTAAATAAGAGATATGATGAAATAGAAAAAGAAAGAATAAAGATTCTTGAATCTGCGCAAGATGAAGGAAATGAACTTCTTGATGAGATTAAAGAATTAAAGAAAGATATATTAAATAAAAAAGAAATCAAAGATGATAGAATCGCTAAACTGAGAGGAGATATTAATTCTTTATATAAAGAAAGAGTAATTAAGAAGAAAAAACCTAAAGGTGATATTCATGTTGGTGACAGTGTTAATGTTATAGAATATAACTTAATTGGAACTGTCACAAACATTAAAAATAATAAATATACTGTACAAATGGGCTCTTTATCTCAAACATTCGATAAAGAAGATTTAGAATTAGTAGAAGTTATCGATTATTCAAAGAATATAAATTCTCAATCTAAAAAGAATAGTAATTCAGTATTAAAAACTAATGTATCTTCTAGACTAGATTTAAGAGGCATGAGATTCGAAGAAGCGAGTGAAGCATTAGATAAATTTATCGATGATGCGGTATACGCTAATTTAGAACATGTCGAAGTAATCCATGGTTTTGGAACACTAGTGTTAAGAAATATGGTTATTGATTACTGTAAGAAACACAAAGAGATAAAATCGTTTAGAAGCGGTGAAGAACATGAAGGAGGTCGCGGTGTAACCGTGATTAACTTAAAATAATGAATTCAGGATTTTTATTTATCAATAAAGATAAAGGAATAACCAGCCAATCTTTAGATAATTTAGTAAAAAAGAAATTTGATATAAAAAAGGTCGGACATCTTGGAACGCTCGACCCTCTTGCGTCTGGTTTAATTATTGTTGGAGTAAATGATGCGACTAGGTATTTTAAATATTTTAATGAATCTAGAAAGACATATATATTAAGAATAAGAATAGGCGCAACATCTTTATCACTAGATAATGAAACAGAAATAACTGATAACGTCATTTGTGATTTAAGAGGAAAGGAAGAATTAATTGATAAAGAATTATCTAATTTTCCTAAAACTTATGAACAGTACCCTCCTATTTATTCTGCGGTTAAAGTAAACGGAAAACCACTATACAAATACGCTCAAAAAGAAAAAGAAGTTGAGATTAAACCAAGGTCAACAGAAATATATAATATCAAAAGATTAAGCGATATTGAATTTAAGAATAATAATTCATATTTTGATATTGAAATAGACTCAAAAAGTGGTTTCTATGTAAGAAGCTTTGCGAGAGATTTTTCTAAAACACTTGGATATCCTGGAATGGCTGATTCCATAACAAGAACTAAAGTAAATGATTATAGTATTTCATTATCTAAAAGAATAGATGATATAACTCATGATGATTTTATTGATCCATTATCATTAATATCATTTAAAAGAATAGAAATAGATGATGATAGATTAAAATATATCATCAATGGGTCTAAATATTATTTAAAAGACAATATTAGCGATGAATATATTATATTAACTAATAAAAATGAGAATATCGCTATATATAAAAAAGAATCTAATAACAAATATAAAATGGATTTATTAATAAAGAGATGAAAGTATCATATTTAAGCAATTATAAAACATTCAAAGATAAAGATTTAGCTCTAGCGTTAGGGTATTTTGATGGTTTTCATATAGGGCATGTTAAACTATTAAATGAAACATTAAATATTGCGCATAGATTAAATGTTAAATCTGGAATACTAACATTTAATATGTCCGTAAAAGATTATATAAATAAAAATAATCCATCATATCTAATGACTGTTAATGAAAAGATAGAAATGGCTAAAGATATGGGCTTTGATTCTATATACGTTATAGAATTAACTGATGAATTTATCAATTTAGATAGGGATGAGTTTATCAATATATTTTTAAAAGATATGAAAGCTATAATAGTAGGTTTTGATTATTCTTTTGGGAAGAACGCACTAGGAAATTCATTATATTTATCATCTATTCTTAAAGAAAAAGTAAAGATAGTTGATGAAATCAGTTACGATAACCATAAAGTAGGAACACATTACATTAAAGAATGTTTATTAAATGGTAACCTCTCTCTAGTGAATACTTTATTAAATAGAGAATACGTTATGGAAGGATCTCTATTTAGAAAGAATAAAAATTATTCATTTAATACGAATAATTTTGTTCCTAAAAGTGGATTATATAATGTGGTTATATATGATAAAAAAGATGTGAATCTTAGATTAGATATTAAGATAAAAAATAAGATGGCTGAAGGTGAAATGTTAATTAAAACTGATAGCCTTGAATTAAGATCTATCAGATTAGAAAAACATAACAGATTCTTTATAAAATTCAATAGTGTAGTAGAAAACTAATTATTCATAATATTTAAAAACAATCAGATTGGTATGTATAATATCAGTCTGTTTTTATAAAAGATATGTTTGTCTAGCATAGCGAAAATTAGTGACACTATTAGTGACAAAACTAGTGACATTTTAAGTGACATATGATATAGCACCTGTTTTTGGGATGTACCCCTATTTTGGGGTGCTATAAGTCATAGTTAATGATGTCATCTATCTTTTATTCTTTTAAGTGCGACAAGGGAATGAACATTCATTGTTTTTTTATCTAAACAAATATATGTCATCTTTTTTGATAAATTTGTTATAATATTATGTGGAAAAACATTTTAATTAAATAAGGAGATTTTTGAAATGGCAAAGAAAACTGACAGAATTTGCATCATTGGTGGTGGACCAGCTGGCTTATCTATGGCTATGTATTTAGAAAAGAAAGGTTTCACTAACTATGAAATTTATGAAAGGTTAAACAAGGTTGGCGGAAAAGCCTACTCACCTAAGATTAAGGTTAATACAGGTGAAGAAAAGACATTTGAAACTGGCGCAATCATGGGCGCTATCACTTATCATGCAGTAAGTGAAATGGAAGAATTTGGTGGATATTATCATAAGGGACCAGATTTCAAACCAGGTGAACCTAATATGCGTAGAGAATTTAGAAATACTGATGGTTCTAAAGATGATCCATTCAATCCTAAATTCAACTTTAGTATTGGTAAAACAATCAATCTATTAAAACTTAAAAAACAATTTAAGAAATTAAAACATTTAATGGCGACTAAATATAAAGGATATGATTGTTACGGACACGTTGGAGTAGCACAAGGAAAATATAATGGTATATCTAAAGTTGTTAATGGATATGATGAAGAATCAACTGAAGAAGTATCATTCCCTAACTATGTAAAAGGAGAAAATCCAAACTTAAAAGATTTAGCTTTATCATTTAGCGATTTCTGTAAATTAAATAAAGTTGAAGAAGTTCAAAGAATATGGATTGCGCCATATACATCATTTGGATATGGATATTTTGATGAAATTCCTGCAGCGTATGTTATGAAATATTTAGATGTTACTACTGCTGCTGAATTCGTTAAATTAAGACTATGGACTTGGGAAGATGGTACTCAAGCAATCTATACTCATGTTAATGAAAAGTTAGCTCA
Organism: uncultured Bacillota bacterium; assembly: GCA_937907585.1. Classification (GTDB taxonomy): domain Bacteria; phylum Bacillota_I; class Bacilli_A; order Izemoplasmatales; family UBA1188; genus UBA1188. The sequence continues at coordinate 37,392 of CALCVH010000097.1, forward strand.
TCCAGCTCACTTAAATACTGAAGTTGTAAAAGTAGTAAGAGAAGATGGAAAGAAAATTCAAGTAACATTAAAAGAAAACGGAACTGAAAGAGTAGAAGAATTTGATAAATTAATCGTTACTACTCCACTAGATCACTTCAAGGATTTCGCAGATTCTACTAATGAAGAAAAAGAATTATTCTCTAAGATTAGACATGAAGAATATGTAGACTTCATCGCTACATTTGATGAAAATAAGAGTCCTGTTATCTCTGGATATCTACTTGAAAACATGAAGAAAGAAAACCTTGGTCACGCAATGGTTTACTATAACAGATGGGAATATCTAAAGACTAACTGTCCATGTACAGTTTACGCATTAAGAAATCATGTTGATATGGAAGATGTCCCATATGATACAACTATTTCTAATATGATGAAAGATATGGAAAAAGTTGGATTCCCAGTTAAAGAAAGATTATATGAACAAGAATCTTATTATTGTCCACACGTTACACCAAAGGATTACGCTGATGGATGGTATGATAAGTTAGATGCATTACAAGGAACTAAGAACACATATTACGCTGGAGAAATATTAAGCTTCGGTGATATGGAAGATACTTGCGCAGCTTCTAAGGATATTGTTTCAAGATTCTTTAACGAAGAATAACATATAAGAAATAAATGATAAACTGCCTCTCTATGCATAAAAATGGAGAGGTTTTTTATTTGAATATATGTTAGAGTTTTTCAGTAAAACGGAAAAACTTGAAGCGACTTTTTCAGGAAAACGGAAAAACTTTGATGTTTTTATTAAGAAAATGACATAAATATATCACAAACAAGATATATTCTTTGATTTATCATTTATAAAATGATATAATAAACCGTTATCAAAAATAAAGGAGAAATATTATGGCAATTGAAAAACTCGCAGGATCTAAGGTTAAATTTGAAATTGAAGTACCTGTAGAAAAATTTAAGGAAGCTTATGAAAAAGCATTCCAAAAAGAAAATGAAAAAGTAGAAATCAAAGGATTCAGAAAAGGACACGCTCCAAGAGCGATGGTTGAACCTCAAGTCAAGGCTCAAGCAGTTAATGATGCATTAAATGAATGTATGAGCGAAGCTTATTATGAATTCATAGTTAAGAATAATGTTGAAGTATGTGCTCAACCTAAGATTGATTTTGATGAATCTAAATTTGATGAAAATAAACCAATCGTATTCACTGCGACTGTAGCGGTTAATCCTGAAGTTGAACTCGGTGAATATACTAACCTTGGAATCAAATTAGAAAAGACTGTTGTTGAAGATAAAGAAGTTGAAGAAGAAGTTAAACGTTCTTTAGATAGAGATTCTATGTTAGTTAAGAAAGAAGGAGAAGATGCTGTAATCGCTAAAGGTGATACTGCAGTATTCGATTTCGAAGGTTTAAAAGACGGAGTTCCTTTTGAAGGTGGTACAAGCAAAGATTATTCATTGGAAATTGGTTCTGGACAATTTATCCCTGGCTTTGAAGATCAAATGATTGGTATGAAAGCTGGAGAAAAGAAAGATTTAAATGTTACATTCCCTGAAGATTATCACGCTGAAGATTTAAAGGGTGCTCAAGTAGTATTTAAAGTTGAAGTTAAGGAAATCAAAGTTAGAGAAGTTCCTGAATTAAATGATGAATGGGTTAAGGAACAAAAGATTGAAGGTGTTGAAACTGTTGAACAATATAAAGAACATACAAAGAAGAACATCTTCGATAGAAAAGATAAAGCTAACAGAGACAAAGCTAAAAACGATCTATATATGACAGTCGTTAAAAACGCTAAATTTGAATTACCAGAAGAATTAGTTGAAGACGAAGCTAACTACTCTTTAGAAGCTGCGCAAAATCAAGCTAAACAATATGGTCTTGAACTCGAAACATTATTAATGTATAGCGGTCAAGGCTCTTTAGAAGAATATAAGAAGAACTTACATGAACAAGCTAAAAATACATTATCACTAAGATTTGTATTAAGAGAAGTTGCGAGAAAAGAAAAATTTGAAGCGACAGATGAAGAAAGAGAAAACAAATATAAGGAATTAGCTGACCAATATAAATTATCAGTTGATCAAGTTAAAGCTCAAATTAGCTTAAGCGCTATCAACGAAGAAATCGTTTCACAAAGAGCTTATGACTTTATCGCTGAAAAGAACCCATTTGTAGAAGAATAGTAATAATTTGTTTTATACAATAATAAATAGGAGGTAATTATGCTAGAGAATGAAATTTTACCAGTATTACCGATAAAAGCCCCAGTAGTACTTCCTCATGTTGAATTAAGAATCGAAGTAGGCAGATCGTTTTCTAAAAACGCTGTTATAACTTCTGAACTTACTTATGAGAATGAGATTCTCTTAGTTTTCCAAAAAGAAGATGTTGAAATCGATGATAACGAAACACCAAAACTTGATGGTTGTTACCCAATTGGATTAATCGCTAGATTCGATAATAAAATTAAATTACCAAATTCTAATTTCAAGATTAGATTTAATCCATATTCACGTGTTCAATTAAACGGAATGTTTGTTGAAAATGATTGTATCTTCGCATCATATAATGTTTTAGATGATGTATTAGGAGATCAGGATACTGAAAACTTTTTAGTCAAAAAATTAAATCAATTA
>CALCVH010000098.1 GCA_937907585.1 uncultured Bacillota bacterium
ATGAATTCTATATTATTAGAGATAAAGTATCAAGAATTAAAAATAATATAGAAGATTATAAAAATATTTATCATAAATATGATACTGAATATCAAGATAACTTTATTTTTAATCATTATGATATTCATAATATGTATGGATATAAAATGGTTGAAACAGCTTCAAAATATTTTGATAATTATAATAAAGAAAATAATATAAATAAAAAATATTTATTATTTAGCCGTTCTTCAATGATTGGTTCTCATAGATATAGTGGAATCTGGACTGGAGATAACGCCGCATACTGGAATCATTTATTATTAAATATTAAAATGATGCCTTCACTTAATATGTGTGGATATATCTATTCTGGCGCTGATATTGGTGGATTTGGTCAAGAACCAAGTGAAGATTTACTACTTAGATGGATGGCTTTTGGAATCTATACTCCACTATTTAGAAATCATACTTGTAACTGGGTTAGACCAAAAGATTATCATTTAATGAGCAGAACTAATATAATTAGAAATATATTATCTATTAGATACGCTATTCTTCCATATTTATATAGTGAATATATTAAATCAATAAAGAATAATACATTATTATTTACACCTTTATCATTTGTATATACTAGCGATTCTAGATGCGATGATATTGAAGATGAATTATTATTTGGTGAATCAGTATTAATCGCTCCAGTATATACTCAAAACGCAAATGGTAGAATGGCATATCTTCCTAGTGATGCAGTAGAAGTTAGAATGAAGAATGGAAAAGATTATACGTTATCTAACCTTACTAAAGGCGATCACTATATTAATGTATCTATTGATGAAGTTGTATTTTTTATATTAAAGGACAAGACTATGCCTCTAGCTCATATTGATAATATAGATGATATAAAGAATATGAGTTCTATAGACTTTAATAATCTTGATTTTCTTAATAATGATGGCGCAAATAAAGAATATGAACTATATCAGGAAATAGATAATGAAGTAGTTAAAAGAATTATTAAATTATAAAGTCTGGTTATTATATGAAAAGAAGCAGATACAAAATAATAAACATAATCCTAATAGTAGTAATGGTATTTATATTATCATCTTGCGCTAAGAATACATCTAGTGAGGCTAATACATCTAGTGATAATCTGGCTATACAATCAGAAACTGATAATATAAATACAAATAATGATACTAATAAAGAAGAAACTAAGTTCTATGATAACTTGAAGTTCTTTGGTCGAGTATACTATAAAAACGATAAAATTGTTTTAGACCATTGTGGAACTGGATTTGAATTATCATTTACTGGAACTACTTTATCATTAGATTTAGAAAGCGCCCCAACTACTACATTAATGGATTTTATAGTTGATGGAGAATTCTATAAAAGCGTTAAAATCACAAGAAACGCTATAGTTAAGATCTCTAATGATCTAGAAAATAAAGAACATATTGTTAGAGTTATTAAATCCGCATCAACCGCAGCTGGCGCAATCACTATCAATAATATAATTACTGATGGAACTATAAATGAATATAATAAAGAATATGATTTATCAATAGAATTTGTTGGTGATTCAATCACTTGTGGCGCTGGAGTATTATGCGCTAGTAACTCTGAAAACACTAATTATATCAATAGTGATGTAACATTTGCGTATTCATATATCTGCGCTAATCTATTAAACGCAGAATACAGTATGACATCAACTGAAGGAATATGCGTAAAAATTAATAATAGTGTTCCACTAAATTCAATTGATATGTATAAGGTTTATTCACTAAATAACCGTACAGAATATCCTTTTAATAAAAAACAAGATATAGTAGTTATAAATTTAGGAACTAATGATTCATCACATTTTATATCTAATCCTAGTTATAAAAATGAATTCTATAATGATTATTTAGAACTAATTAATTTAATTAGAGAAAATAATCCTGATAGTGAAATTATATGTATCTATGGACATATGTGGACAAATAATGATGTGAGAAACATTATTAAAAAAGTAGTATCTGATTTAAGCGCTACTGATAATAAAATCCATTATTTCCAAGTATCAAGCGATATGAATGGTGGTGCTGGTCATCCTGGCAAAGCTGGAGCTTTAAAACAAGATGAAGAATTAGCCCAATATATTAAAGATAATATACTAAATAAATAGGTGGAATATGAATAGAATATTATGCATTATGTTTATATCTACAATAGTACTTTTTATGAGCTGTTGTAAAAGAAGCGATAGTAGTAGTTCAAATATTACAAGTAATATTGGAAACACTACTACAAATACTAATCCAACAAGCAGTGATGTTGTATCATCATCTATTGAATCTACAACAATACCAAAACCATATATAGATGGTAAAAAGTTAGTTGTATTTGGAGATTCAATTACCGCGCTCGGAACTTGGGGAAAAGATGCGGCTGAAGAATTAAATGTCTATTTCTATAATGCGGCTATGGGTGGAATCACATCTGCGCAAGGAATAGATAGATTTAATGCGGTTGTGAAGAATAGCGAAGCTGATTTTGTGACTATTTGTTTTGGACAAAATGATTTAATAATGAATACATATAATACTCCAAAAGTAAGCCTAGAAGATTTTAGATCTAATATGACTAGATTGGTTGAGATGACTAAAGAAATAAACGCAACACCAATTCTTCTTACAACTAATCCTCTTAATCCTGACTTATTCTGGAGCGCACAAGGACAAAAGAAAGAGAATTATACTGAAGTTGGTGGAGACCCTCTAGCTTGGCTAGATGAATATAACAAAGTCACAAGAGAAGTAGCGGAATCTACAAATACAGATCTAGTGGATATGAGATCTAAATTCAGTGAAAAATATTATAGAAATACTTTATCTGATGGAATTCATTTAAACGCAAGAGGCAATGAGATATTTAAAAATGCATTATTAGAATACTTTTATAGTATATATTCTAATGATCCAAACGCTGAAAAAATATCAAATGAAGATTTAAATATCTATGTAGAAGGTAACGATGAATATTCAATCATCAGTTTAAATCCAAACGATTGGTACACAGTTGATAGTTCAACTATTAAAGGTGTTATAGAAGAAAATGGTTCAATGTCTCTATATAACACTAATGGAAAGTGGCCTGATATGCAGTATTCTATCCCTAATCCAATTGTGATCAATTATGAAAAAGGATTATTATATTATGAGATTACAATACAGAATGTAGATTCAAGTATAATTCTATTCTTTAATGGCTCAACTCCATCAGCTTATACTAACGATGAATATGTATCAATAAATAAACTTATTACTGATAATTATAATTCTGTTGGAGATATTATTGGTCCAGTTACTTTATCTGGTTCAATTAAATTAACTGATTTAAATATTCCTAAAAATAAATTGGTTGATGGTAATTTAATCCTTTCAGGTGTTAAGGTATTCGTTGCGGGTTCCGCAAACCAAAAAGTAACAATCTCTAAATTAAGTGTAGGATTATCAAATGAATAATAATATATTAAAAGTTGCGATAATAGGGTGCGGCTCAAGAGGTTGTGAGTCATACGGAAGATTGTTATATGAGAATAAGGACCAATTTAAAATAGTATCTTTATGCGATATAAGAAAAGATAGATTAGAAAAATATAGTAAAGAATTTAATGTAGATAAGAATAATCTATTCCTTAATGAAGATGATTTTTTTAAAGAAAAAAGAGCTGATATATTATTTATTTGTACTCTTGATAATGATCATGTAAGACAAGCGATTAAAGCATTAAATCTTGGATATCACTTGGTTCTTGAAAAACCTATTACCGCTAATTTAGATGAATGTGAAAAATTATTAGAAGCTAAAAGAAAAAGTGGAAAAGAAGTTATAGTATCACATGTATTAAGATACGCTAAAGCGTTCACAAAAGTAAAAGAACTAATAGATGATGGAGTAATAGGTAATTTAGTATTAATCCAGTCTCTTGAACAAGTTGGCTGGTTCCATCAAGCTCATAGTTATGTTAGAGGTAACTGGAGAAACACTAAAGAAACTACACCAATGATTTTAGCTA
>CALCVH010000099.1 GCA_937907585.1 uncultured Bacillota bacterium
AATCAGCACTAGCGAATGATAAAGCGATAGTTCTAGCTGCGTCAGCTTTAGCTTCTACTACAAATTTATATTTCTTACCAATTTCAAATGGAGTTAATAAATTCATCTTAGATTTATTGAATGAAGGCCAATTTCCACCTTCAAATGTTGTAGGAACGATTTCAAATACACCTTCATTAAATGCTGCAGTAACATTTTCTTGAGAGAATTCAGTTTGTTCCATAAAGTCAGATACTAATTCTAAATTAGAAGTTGTATCTTGTCCTTCTTTATAAACTTTAATCTTAGATACTAATTCAGCTTTGTTTCCTGAATCATCAGTAACGGTAACTGTAATAGTATATTTACCAACTTTTTCTAAGCTGAATCCACCCCAGTTAATAGATGCGTTCTTTACTGGAATTTCTACTGTTTCGCCATCTTTCTTATCTGTGATCTTAAGATTCTGCATGAAATAGTTCTTAGCTTGATCAGTTGTATATGTATTAACTAATATTTCTTCTGGTAAAGGTTCTCCAATATATTCAATTGTTGGAGCGATTGTATCAGCTTCATTTAATACTTCGAAATCGATAGTTTCAGTTGCGGTTAAACCTTCAGAATCTGTTACTGAATAAGTGATAGTATAGATTCCTTTTGTTGTCATATCAACTGTACCAGTAATAGTGATTTCTGGAGCGCCATCTTCAACATCATATGATGTAAAGTATTTAGTTAAATCTGGAGCTTCACTACCTTTAACGAATAATGTAGGTAAAGTTTCATTTCTCTTTAATTGTGGAGCTTGGTTATCATTTGATAATAAATAGATTTCAAATTTCATAATATTAACATTATGAATTGTATAGTATGTAGTATTACCAAGTTGGAATTCCATAGCTTCACCAGCAGATGTTGCGTCTTTTTCAACATCATATTTAAAGATATGATATGAAGTTGTATATTCTCTTTCTAAGTTGAAATAGCTATATGTAAATCCACTGAATTCAGTATACCAAGGATCTCCAGCTAGAGATTGACCAATTCTATAACCCATAGTTTGAGTTAATTGAGTAGAATCTTCAGATGGACTGAATTTAGCTGTTAATTTTAGAACGTATGTATTTCCATATGATAAGTTAGAAAGATCAAACTTAATCATATTGAATGATGCATAACCGCCTGAATTCATACCGCTACAGAGGATTGAACCATCTGTATCTTTAGAAACATTCATATTTCTATACATTAAAATCCAAGGGTTATTATCATGAGATGAATCTGGACCTTCTCCTGCAGGAGTTAAATCAGCTAATAATGATTCATCAGCTACCATAACTTTAACTTGAACTTCTGTTAAATTTTCTGCGTTATCTTTTACGCATAACTTAATGGTTTGTTCTTCCTTAGAATCCCAATTTAAATTAGTTGTATCTAAATAACATTTATCAGTGATAAATCCATCAGTATCATCTTTCGCAATAGCTTTAGCCATTTCAGTGATGAATTGAGCTGCGTAATCTTTGTTAGTTCTAGAGATTACGAATGTTTGATCGAAATCACCAGTTAATGATGGAGCTTCAGTATCAGTACATGCGCCAACGATATAGCTTACAAATGTAGCGCCAGTTACTGTTAATTCTGCATTTTCAATTGCGCCATCATATCTGACATATCCATAGTATGTTCCTGCTTCATCATGTTCATTTTCAACGCTGTAGTTGCCAAGTGATAAACTAACTTTTGAAGCTTCAGCTACTGTATATTCAACTCTAACTACACCAAAGTTATAGAAACCATTTAGATTTTCTAAATCTGCAGTAACTTTATTATCAGTAACTTTTGTAGTTTCATCAAATACGAATTTACCAGTAGTAACTGTGATAGTTCTTTCTTGAGTTGTAGTATTCTTAGCTTCATCTGTAACAGTATATGTTACTACGTATGTACCAAGATGTTTAGTATCAACAGTTCCTGTTGTTTGAATCTTATCAGTGATATCACCATCAACTACATCTTGTGCAGCTACGCCAGCTAACAAGTCAAAATCGCTAGTTACTGGAACGTTTGTGTTTGATGCGCCTGTAATAATCGCTCCTTCTTTATCAGTTGATACAACTGTAACCACTATTGGAACTCTAGTTGTTAGTCCATTTTTATCAGTTACGCATAAAGCGATATTATATGTGCCCACAACTCTAGTATTAACAGTACCCTCTAAGTAAATATCATCAGTGATATCTGTTCCATCTTCGTCAACCGCTGTAACGCCTTTTGTAGGAACGAATCTACTGTTAACTTCTACTGTAACATCTTGAGCGCCAGTGATTACTGGAGGAGTATGTTCTTGAAGTTGAGAACTTGGTTTATCAGTATTATCAGCTGTAGAACCATTATTTGTAGTAGCATCATTGCTTGTGGTTTTTGTCGCACAAGCTACAACTGTAAACACTAATCCAAACACAACAAGTAATGTAAAAAGATTTAATGCTTTTTTCATAAAATGTTTTCTCCTTTTTGTTTTTTTATATTTTATTGTCCTGCAATTCCTGATTTATCAATTCCTTCTATGAACCACTTTTGCGCTATCGCATATACTATTAATAGTGGCGTTATAGATAGGATTGTTCCCGCAAATAAGATACCTTCATTATATTGTTCAGCTTCAGCTCCTATTCCAGTACCTGTAGTGAACATCTTCCTATAGGTCTGATCAAATGTGTTGATAGCCCTCGCTAAAGGTCTATATTTGTTAGGGAAATATAATGTAACTAATGTAGTTTCATTGAAATACCAAACGAACGAATATAAGAAACATATTAAGAACGCTGTAACTGATAATGGAATCGCAATTTGAATGAATATTCTAAATTGACTACATCCATCAATTTCCGCAGCCTCTAACAATTCTTTTGGTATCTGTCTAAAAAATTGATAGAAAATTAATAT
>CALCVH010000100.1 GCA_937907585.1 uncultured Bacillota bacterium
AAGTATATTCATTTGATGTGTATAATTTGGATGTTATACTTGCGGTTGGATATAAAGTTAATTCAAAAAGAGGTACCCTATTTAGAAGATGGGCTACCTCTACGCTTAATCAATATTTATTAACTGGATCAGCAATTAATGAAAAGAGATGTATTGAATGCACTTCAAATCTTATTTCTCTTCAAAATAAGGTAGAGAAAATTGAATCAAAAGTAAAAAACATTGAAAATGATATTTATTTAGATAATTCTATCGCTTTCTCTAATGGAGAAATAGCCGAACCATATACATTTATTAGACATATATTCTTTCTAGCTAAGAACGAATTGGTTATAACTGACTTTTATGCAGATAACTTTTTAATTTCTATGCTTAAAGATATACAAGTTAAAATAACTATCATCACATCAAGCAGTTCATATCTTAATAAAATTGAACTACCTAATAATATTAAACTAATTTATGATAACGATATGCATGGAAGGTATATTTTTATTGATGATAAATACGTTTATGCATTAGATAATTCATTTAATTCTCTTGGTAAGAAAAAGCTTGTGATAATGAAATTAGAAAATATAACTAAAGAAATGATGTTAAATAAGAAATAATTATGTAAAAAGAAACGAGTTGGTCTCGTTTTCTTTTTATATAGTCTTTTTTCTTCTTTTTAAAACAACAACGCTTAAGCCAATTAATGGAATAAAGAAGCTAATAGATAATTCTGAATCGCATCCTAAACTAACTTTAGTGCTTCCGCTATTATAATCTGGATCTACTTTTCCGCATCTAATGCATCTTCCATCGCTACCATATTCATGTCCAGTTGTTTTTACCACGACATTGCTTACTTCTTTTTGTCCATCTTTATCTTTAAAGTTTTTACCACAATCTGAACAATGATAATATTCGATATTGCCGTCTCTATCACAAGTCGTATCTTTTGCGTTATATTTTAATAGATTATGTTTGTATGGAAGGAATGGATCAACGATTTCATTTCCATCAACATCAAAATTTTTATCGCATTTACTACAATGATAGTATTCAATATTTCCTACTGTTGTACATGTTGGAGCGACTGCTTCATTTTTTATTAATGTGTGTGATGGTGGAAGGATTATATCTTCTATTTCATTTTCACCATTACTATCACTAAATCGTTTATTACAGATACTGCATTCATAATATTCGGTGTTTCCAGATTCTGTACATGATGGAACAGATGCTTCATGATGAATTAAATTATGTTTTCCTATCACAACTACATCTTCTATTTCGTTTAGTCCGTTAGCGTCACTAAATTTCTTATGACACACTGAACATTCATAATATTCAATATTTCCGTTAGTTGTACATGTCGCTAAAGATTCTTCTACTTTTACTAATGAATGTGATTTAGGAATTATTATATCAATTATTTCACTTGTCGCAAACTCATCAGAAAATAGTTTGCCACAATCTATGCATTCATAATATTCGATATTTCCATACTTATCACAGGTTGGTAAAACTTCTTCGTGACGAACTAAGTTATGAACTTTTTTAGGTAAGATATATGTTTTTTCGCTTGATGCAGTGTGTCCTTCATATGTAGCTAAAGCGATTAAAGTTACACTTCCTTCACTCTCTTCTGTTGGTTCTAATCTTGTTCCTTCTTTTTCTTTTAATTGGATGTAACCAGATTCTAAAACAATTGAATATCCACAATTACTATCCTTACAACTATATCTAACAATTGGTTTATCAGTTAAAGATTTTGTGTTTGTCCAATCAAATGATACATCATATTCACAATTATGAACTGATACTAAATCTTCATCACTAACTAGAACATTTGAAGAACTATTTAATCTTTTTGCGCCGCATTTAGAACATTCTTGATGCGCTTTTATTCCATTATTTGTTCTTGTAGCGATAGATTCGTTCACATCTACCCAAGTATGCGATTCTTTAGTTCCTGTACCTCTATATATAATATCTTTTGTTGCGCGTGTAGTTCCATTTATAAATGGTGTTGAGTCATCTCCAGTCCAGCTATTAACTAAAGTATGACCAGATATGTCATATGTATAATAAGATTCAGGTTTCTCAATTAGTTGATTATAAGAATATAAAGACTCATGCCCATCAAAAGTTACTTTATATTTAATTTCTTCAAAAGATATAGTAGAGCTAATCTCTTCTCCTTTTTGTCCAACCACAACTAATTTAGAAATATTTTTTGTTGAATTTACTATGTTAAAATCTCTTGTTTCTATCGTATATGTGTAGTTATTATTGTTTATTTTTTTACTTCCTATTGTAGATGGAGCGTTTTCATAGATGATAGATACACCATCTTCGTCAATTATTCCTATATTTGTGCTTGATACTACAAATCTAGCGTCAGTAAGAATCGTACCATCACTTGATGAAAGTCCAATTAAAAGCGCATTATTTGTTCCATCTAAATCAACTGATGTAGTAAATTCAATTTTGATATTGATATTATTTAGATTTCCATTAATATTATTAATACTTATTTCTTTACCAGCGCTTAACTTTTCATTTTCTGCGTTTACATCCTTTAGATTTAAAAGGAATGATACGCTTAAAATGCTTAATAGAATTATTGTTAAGAGCTTAAATACATTTTTATTTTTCATATAATCAAAAGCTCCTTCTAGTTTTTAGATAGAATATAATTCTTTACTGTGGTACCTATCGCTTTGATGTTTCCATCATAGTCATATAAGCCCCATCTATCGTCATCAATCTTACTAGTGTAATCATGAATCTTATAGAAATAGAATTTAGTTAAATAGTCAATATCATCAGCTAATCTTAGTACAATTAACATATTAGTTTGTGCGTTAGCTTCTCTATTTTGCGCGAATCCAAATTCAGTAATCCATATTTCTGTTCCACTATCATTATATTGTTCTGATAAAGTATGGAATGATGTTACAAAGCTCTTCCAGTTAGATGTTTTTGTTCCTCTGCCTAAATATGGGTGAATATTTATAACTTCAAAATAATTATTTGGATCTTTATCTACGCTATCATAACCAGTAACAGGTATAGAATCATTAATCGCATCATATAAAGCTTTTAAGAAGTTAGGAGACGTAACATCAAAATCATTATCTACATTTTGTGCACAACATAGTGATGGTGTAGTTAAAACATTTCTTGAATTTACTGATTTAATTCCTCTAGTATAGTAATACATTAAATCAGTTAGTATTTTCGCTTTTTCACTAACAGAATAGTTACTTCCATCTGGTTTTGATAATGGACCATCTAATTCACACATCATCTCTGCTTCATTCCAAGTTTCGAAATTTCTAATATCAGGGAATAATTCCGCAGTGATTCTCGCAGCTTCAGAGTTTATCTCAAGCCACTTTAAATATGCATCAGCTTGAGTAGATGGATTAGGCGCAGTTTTACCAGCCCAAGGTTTTCCATCCCAAGTCTTAAATCCATAAGGAAGTACTGTCCATAATACCGCAAGGAAATCAGTAACGCCACCATTATTCTTAAGTTCATCAATGATTCCTTGTACTTTTGATACATAGCTATTATCAACAGTTAATTTATTATTTTGTGATACTTTAAATAAATCATTAAAGTTTATATCTAATCTTACTGTTTTAAGTCCTAACTCTCTCGCCATTGGTGACAAATTAGCCGCAGTCATTTTTTCATCATGTCCAGAATTTGTTTCTACAAAGTGTTCTGATCCACCATATATCATCAACTTATTTTGTTTTGTTAGAGTGACTTTATTATCACTGAGTAAGACCTTATAAGATCTATATCCAATTTTAATTAAATCACCATTATTTAAATAATATCCATTAACTATAAATGATGTGTATTTTGATTTAGACCCAGTTAAGACAATTGTATCTGAATCAAAATCTCCAGTTTTAGTTGCGCCTGATACTATAGAGTCATCTTCATCTATAGTTATATTTAAAACATTTGATTTTAATTCATTTAATATCACTTTATCTGATTCTGATAAACCGCTTAAATCTTCTAATTCTTCATAGAACGAAGTAGATATAATATCGCTATAGTATGTTCTTTTAGCGCCTAGAGGCGTTTCTAATACATAATATAATTTTGCGTTATATTTCTTTGTGATGTTTTCTATATTTAACCCCGCAAGCGCCACTTTAACAAAATAATATCCGTCATTATCAACTAGCTTTGTTTTTAATTTTGTATTCTCATTTGTATCATTAAAGTTCGTTATGATAAATCCAACTTCATCTACTAACTTTTTATCTACTACATCCTTTTTTAGTTTTCCTATAAATGATATACCACTATTAACCTTATCCCATT
>CALCVH010000101.1 GCA_937907585.1 uncultured Bacillota bacterium
TGAAATAGATATGAATATACAAGGCTATACAGAACTGATGGAAGATGGTTCAATAAATATAAGAGGTGATATTCACGCTCTTAAAGGATTTAATATCCGTATTGAACAACCATTTGTTCCTGAAGATAATAAATTATTAAATCATTTCATTACTGAAGTTAATATATTTGAAGGATATACTAACCTAAGCCGTGAATATATGGATAACTTAATTCAATCAGCGTTAGACCACGCTATTTCATCAACTCTTTCAGCTTCAAGTCATATTACTGTATCAAAAGTTATCAATATTTTAGGTAGCTTCGCTGAAAGAACTTATGAAGGTAGAAAAATTCAATATGGTATTATCATTAACGATAAGTTAAAAAGCGATTCTAGAAGCGATAATATTTATTTTACAGACTTTGTTTCAAGCCCATTTAGTGCGGTATTAACTAATGGTGCTGAATCATTTATTGAAGTTGATTCAGATGGTTATATCATTAGATACCTCCAACTAAATACAGAAAAAATAGAAAATGGACTGGCTCCATATGATTATACTAGAATACTTGAATATGCTGGAGATGATACGATCGCTGTTATATTAACTACTAGAGGCGAATTATTAATATTCCATAATAATGAATTAAAATATACTAAACGTGGTGGTAGATGGAATCCTTATTCTCATGAATCAATCATTCAATTAATTCATGAAAGATCTGAAAATGATAATAGATTATTCGCTAAAGCAGTATATTTAACTGCGTTAGACGTATCTTTCGCATCAACTGGTGGAATCATATCCTTCCTAGATGAAAACAAGGTAGAAAACGCACTTAAATATATCAATATTCATGATATAGTTAATGAAAAATATTTCGTTCTTAAAAGAGATCAAATGATGACTGATGGAGATCCTGAATATGAAGAGATAAAATCTATATCATTTGATGAATTCTTAAGAAGAAAAGAAAATGGTAAATCCTGTGTTCTAAATAGAATGATAGATGGAAGAAAATTCTTTAAACTATATAGAAAGTTACGTGCTGAACTTGTTGGTATAGATGGCGCAACAGTAATTGACTATAACGGCGATATAGTCGCAATAGGCGCTATTGTTAAGATTGAAGCTGGTTCAGTAGGTGGTGGAAGACTCGCTGCGGCTAAAACGTTATCACACTATGGTATCGCTATTGAAATATCATCAGATTCATCAGTTAGAGCGTTCGCTTTGGATGATAAGGATGTGCCAGAAGCGATCTTCACTATTGCGGATAATAAATAATATGAAAACCAATTTTATAGAACTTTTAGATAAAAATAAAAAGAACGTTGTAGTATGTTCAAATTCTCTTTTTGAAGAGTTATTCAAAATGACTCTTAAAGAGAATTTTTTATACAATATAAGATTTAAATCATATCCTGATTTAGTTCATGATTTTTTAGGTGGCTTTGAACTCGACATAGAATATGAAATCGCAAAGAATCTTAATATTTCATATGACGCTTCATCTGATATGCTTGACTGTATTATGTTAAGAGAAGCGCCAATAAGTGAAGAATCATTAAAAGAATTAGAAAAGGCTGATAAAAAGACTTTACTATCATTTAATAAAAAAGATGAAATATATAAATATTATATAGATCCACTTGGGTTAAGTGATTATCAAAATTCCAATATTATAATTGTTGAATCAATGAACTCTAATATATTAGAATTAAAAGCTCTAGATATGTTAAGGTATTCATTTTCAAATATTAAATATCTAAATATATATGAAGCAGAAGAAAAGAATCATTTCAAAAAAGAATATCGTTCTACATTAAAAGAAGTAGAAGGTGCTGCAGAATATGTTTCTAGATTAATCTATAATAATGTAAATATAAACAATATTAAGATAATGATTACTGATAATTCTTATAAGAATCTAATAGATGATATATTCCCATTCTATAATCTAGAATATTATTATAATGAACGAGTGTCATTATTCTCTTTAGAAGAAGTAATTAAATTCGTTAATGCGATAAATGAATATATAGAAAACAACAATCCACAAAATGAATATAATATCGAAGTTTTAAAAGAATACTGTAATAGTGAATTTGGCTCAACAATGCCATATGAGATAAGAAAAAAGCTTGAAACATTATTGACAGGTTTTACTAGTATTGATAGCGATTATTTTGAATACCTGCTTAAACATACATATATCAATATGCCTAAATATAATAACGCTATTGAAATATCTGATAACTTATTAGATGGAATTATTGATGATGATAAATATATAGTAATTCTAGGCGCTCATCAATCATTCTTCCCATCTCCAATAATTCTTCCTGGTATTTATACTAAAGAACTAGTTAGCGCTTCATCTAATTATAGTGAAAAAGAATTGAACACTAGAAAAGAAGAATTCATTTTTAATAAAGTTAAAACAATAAAGAATCTATATATTTCTTATTCATTATTAAATGAATCTAAAGTATTTATTAAAGCGTCTTTAATTGATAGGATTGATTCATTAAAAGAATATATAGTTAATCCAAATGATTTCTTAAGGTTTTCTAAAAGAAGAGATGCGGTTAAGTATTATAAAGCTGAAGATCTTTATAATAAATATGGTATAAAGACTACTGATTATATAGAATTAAGTAATCTTAGAACTGCGTTTAAAGATAATAGAGATAATTATGATAGTGAACTAAGAATAGATGATATAGATAGTTTAAGAGAACTATTAGATAATAAAATAAGCGCGTCATATTCTTCTTTAGATGAATATATATCATGTCCGCTTAAACATTTCTATGACAAGATATTAAGATTAGAACCATTCGACACCAACTATCATGGATATTTAGGATCTTTTTTCCATTTGGTGATGGAAAAGTTTTTCGATAAGCCTTTTGATGAAGCTGAATTCCATCTTCTATATGAAAAATATAGAGATTATAAAAAAGAAAATGACCACTACGAATTATCTATAGAAGAACAATATTATTTTAAATTCTTCTATAACGTTATACCAGATATGGTAGAAACAATTAAAAATATGTTCAATGGATATAGATTCGATAGTGCGTTAAAGGAAAAGAAATTTAGTATTGTAAAAGAGGTTAATGGCTTTAAAGTTGATATTAACGGAAGTATAGATTTAGTATTAACTGATAATGAAGGTAACTTAACTGTTGTAGATTATAAGACTGGTTCATATTCAAAAATAGATTTAGAAAATAAAAAAGGCATTCAAATGCCTGTATACGCTATATGTTATAATGAACAAAATAATAATAAATATAAACCATTTGCGTTAATTTATATAACTATAGATAAAAAGTTAGAAAAAGAACCATACGTTTTTAGTAATGGAGAATACTTATCTGATCAATATAGAATTGATTCTATTAACCCAACTAAATCAGTTCTACCTAAAAATGGAAAAATAGAACCTACTGAATTTGAAAACATATTTACAGTTACTAAAAATATAATTGATGAAACTATCTCTGATTTAACTGAATTTAAGTTAATTTCAAATAATGAAAAGAATAATTGTAGATATTGTGATTTTAAAGAGATGTGTGATAAACATGATTTCTGTGGCTATACAAGCGATTACGATAATGATAATGAGGAGGATGATTAATAATGGCTTTTACAAAAGATCAATTAGATTATATTAATTCTCCTAAAGGAAATATCCTAGTAAGCGCTGCGGCAGGAAGTGGCAAAACAAGCACTCTAGCAGCTAGAGTAATACATCTATTAAAAGATGAATTCTATTCTTTAGATGAGATGATTATTTTAACATTTACTGATTTAGCCGCTAGTGAAATGAAAGCTAAAATCATGGATGTTTTAGGAAAAGAAGAAGACG
The DNA here is from genome assembly GCA_937907585.1 of uncultured Bacillota bacterium. Lineage (GTDB taxonomy): Bacteria > Bacillota_I > Bacilli_A > Izemoplasmatales > UBA1188 > UBA1188. Next base: position 3,870 of record CALCVH010000101.1, read on the forward strand.
AAAGAATCACAAGTGAATTAAGACATATCGATGAAGCATATATTTGTACATTCGATTCTTTTTGTAATAAATTCATCAAGAAATATTCTGCATATTCAAAATTTCCTAAAGATTTTACTATTGGCGATCAGATTCTTTTAAAAATGGTATTATCTAACATTATAAATGATACTTTAAGCGACTATTATAAACAAGTTAACTTTGTCCCATTTGATAATTTAATAAAGTTATTAAATGCGAAGAATAAAACTACCCTTGAATCATTCTTCATAAATCTATATGAAAAAATCGATAATGAACTTGATCCACAGTCATATTTAAATAGCTATATGAATAAGTTCTATAGCGATAGTTTTATAGATGAAAGAGTAGAAGATTTCTTTAGTATTATCAATAATAAACTTAATAATTTACTTGAAATGGAAATAAGTTATTATGATGATTTTACTCAAAATGACGTTGATAATTTAAAAGATAAAGTTAGTGAAATGTTACTAGTGGATAATAGGGATACTGTTCTTAAATTAATAAAAGAACTTAAGGTCAGTAAAAAGCGCAATAAACCAAAAGACCCATCTTTATTTGATCTTGATGATGAATACGGCAAAACTAGGAAAGCATTTAAGGATGAACTAACATCATTACAAGCTTATGCTTCATATGAAACAGTTGAAGAAATAAAAAATAGTTATGTTGATTTAAAGGATATTACTAATCTAGTGATCATTATCCTTAAAAACATTAATATTCAATATAATAATTATAAGAGATCTCACGCTGTATATTCTTTTAGCGATATTCAAAAAGAATGTATCAACATATTAAAATCAAATGAAAACATTAGAAATTATTTTAAAGAGAACATTAAAGAAATAGCGATAGATGAATATCAAGATACCAATGATATTGGGAATCATATCGTTTCATTAATATCTAATAATAATGTATTAGTTGTTGGGGATATTAGACAATCTATCTATATGTTTAGAGGGGCTAAACCTGAAATATTCGCATCATTAATGAAAGATTATGAAACGAATAATAAACACGGAAAAATAATAAAATTAAAAGAAAACTTCAGATCTAGAAAAGAAGAAGTTTTAGATGTAGTTAATGAAATCTTTAAAAATATCAATAACTATCCTCCTGTTGAAATGGATTATTTTAATGAGGAGATGGTTTATGGTAATCATGTATATGATAAAAGAAATGATAAACTAAATAAATTTAGAGTAATCTTTAAAACTAAAGATGATGACGAATTAGACTTAGTTGCGAAAGATATAAAATATAGACTTGATAATCATCAGATAGTTTTTGATAAAGAGGAGAAAATATTTAGAGAAATAACTCCAAAAGACATAATGGTTTTATCTGTAACAAACAATAATCTAGATGATATGGGTAAAGCTTTAAAGAAATATTCTATTCCATCAATGGTATATAAAGATAAATCGTATATATCATTTAAGGAAATTATATTTTTAAAACAGGTTTTAATAATTCTTTACTATTTAGAATATAATATTGTTGATAGTGATGACTTTAATCTAGATTTTATTAAATTCTTAAGAAATCCAATCATAAATATTAATGGAGATAAAATTGTTACATATCTAAAATTCGCAAGAAAAGAAACTAACACAAATCTAGATGCGTTTACCTTTGTATTTCCTGATATATATGATAAATTTATTAAGCTTCAAACTATTCTTCATAATCTGAATACATCATATGTTATTAAAGAAGCTATAAAACTATTTGATGTATATAATAGGTTAATGAATGTATTCAATTATGAAGAAAGAGAAATTAGAATAAATTTAATGTCATCAACATTAGATATCTTATCAAAAGCTAAATTATCACTACCTGATGTTATAGATTATTTTGAATATATAAAATACGCACAAACAGATATATCAGTAAAACAAAAAGAATTAGATAATCTAGATTATGTTTCTTGTATGACTATGCATAAATCTAAGGGGTTAGAAAAACCAGTAGTCTATTTAATAGGTTTAACTAGAGATACTAAAAACTCTTTTGTCTCTTTCAGTAGCACTTACGGTATTAACTATAAAAACGACTCATCGTTTATCTCTAAACTTATTCAAACTGATGAAGCCATAAATTATAATAGAGATAAATTAAGACTTTTATATGTTGCGTTAACTAGAGCGAGAGAATCTAATACGGTTATATTAAATGAAAATACAACATTCTATAAAGGTTCCTTTGATAAGAAACTTAAATACGATAAGCTTTTATCAATAAACAATGATTATTCTAAATATCATAGCGATGTATTTGAATCATCTGATATAAGAGTTGATGATGTATTAACTAGAGTTATCGATAATAATCCGTATAAGTATATAGATTTAGATATTAAACCAAAAGAAGAAATAATTAAAACTCATGCATCTCATGAAGTATATCAAGAAGATGGTGAAGTATATAAAACTTTAGAATATGGCACGTATCTACATTATCTATTCGAAAAATGTGATTTCTTGTCAGATGATTTAGATCTTAATATTTTAAAACTCACAAGCAATGATAAAGAAAAGAAATATCTATATAATTTTAGAAATCAACCTATCTTTAATTCAGAATTAATTAGAGAATTTCATGAATTAAAATATTATTTAGATAATGAAAATGGAATTATTGACTATATGTTAGAAACAACTGATTCATATATAATAGTTGATTTTAAGGCTAAAAACATTGATGACCCATTATATATTAATCAGTTAAATACATATAGAAAATATATTGAATCTAGAGTAGGTAAAGTAGTATTTACATATCTATATTCAATAATAGATAATGAATTAAAAGAAGTATAATAATAGGAGCTTTTTGAAAGGCTCCTATTATTCATAAAAACACTAAAACCACTACATAACATATGTTATGTTTTAAAATTCAAAATGTTATGTTTTAATATATTGACTTAAAGGATTATTAAGAAAAAAATGTCTCTTGATTGTCCTTTTCTTTAATTCTACTAAAGTATAATTGCAAAATTAAAAACATACCCTATTGCAATTTTCTATAATATCTTTTTAGTTTAGTTCTATGTAATAAAAAGCTCGTGATTTGATGGACTCCTATTATTCATAAAAACACTAAAACCACTACATAACATATGTTATGTTTTAAAATTCAAAATGTTATGTTTTATAATTATTACACTTTAAAATTATAGGCTAGAATGAGTTATGTTCTAGCTTTATTTTTTCAAGCAGTATTAAATAGTAATTATAAAAACAGATTTTTTATGTTGAATTAATTGTTAGATAATAGTATAATAAATATACAAAATGAATATAATTTGTTGAGGATTTGTAAGATGAGAACATATTTGTTAAGATTTACAACTAAGGGAATAAAGAATATTGATAAGTTGACACCCGTTGATTTTTATAATAATTCTATTTCAAAGGGTAAAACGATCGACCTAGATAAAAAGAATTTAAAAGGTATATTCGGCATTAATGGAGCTGGAAAATCTGCATATATTTTATCTATTGATATTTATAATTCTATTACAACTAAAAGCGATTATTTAATACAAGATAAAATTAAAAATAAATTGGATAAATTAATCAATAAATCTACAAAAGAATTATATATGGAAAATATATTTGCGGTATCGAAAGATGATGATTCAAAAGTATCTGATATTTTAAAACATACAATTGTTATTACACAAACAATAAATGAATTTAATCAGAGATTATACTATATCAATGAAAAACTAGAAAAGCTCATTGGAACTACTATAAACTCTGATTATGAAGAAATATATAGTGTTAATAAAGGACAACTCACAATTAATAATAAGTATGTAGACGCTATAAAATATATTAATGAATACTCGAATAGGTTGGATCAATCTACACTATCTTCATATTCGTTAAATTCATTAATAAAAAGAGAACAAATGAATAATGTAGAGAAGAAATCTATATCTATATATCTATTCTCAACTTATTATAATGCAATTACTACAAAAACAT
>CALCVH010000102.1 GCA_937907585.1 uncultured Bacillota bacterium
TGGGCAAAAGGTTAATAGACCAGCTGATCCAACTAAAGAAGGTTATACATTCTTAGGATGGTATAAGGATAGTCAATTCAATAATTCATTCAATTTTGATAATGAAATTGTGACTAGCGATTTAACTCTCTATGCACAATTTGGTCAAAATACTGATGGCAAAAATGAATTTACTGTATCTTTTGTATCAGGAGTAGATGGTGTTAATTTTGATAGTGTTCAAACTTACTCTAACACTCTATATAACTTACCAACAGTAGAAGCAAGTGGTAAAACATTTGCAGGATGGTGGGTATCTCAATATAATGATCCAACTAAGCTATCATATAAATATGAAACTGGTATGAAATTATACCAAGATACAACATTATATGCTGCATATGCTAGTGATGCTCCACTCGTATCTGTAGTTGGAAATACAATCTCTTGGGATTCAAAAGGTGTAGGCAAATCTTATACTGTTAATGTTAAAGATGAAAGTGGCGCTACTGTATATACTAAAAATGTAACTACAACTAGCGATACATTCAATTTCTCAAGCGCAAACGCTGGAAACTATACAGTTGAAGTAACCACTGGTAACTATACTGGTAAATCATATTATATAAATAAAGGTTTAGCTTCAGTTTCTAAATTTTCTGTTAATGGATTTGAACTAACTTGGAATAGTGTTCCAAACGCAACAGGATATTCTCTTGTTATTGATAATTCAAATGCAGAACAATCAACAACAGTAGAACTCGGAAATGTTACTACATATAATTTTGAAAGCTTATCAATGCCTAAAAATGGTATTAAATTCACTGTAGTCGCAAATGCGAATGGATTCGTATCAAGCACATCTAGTGAATTCGTAGTATCAAGAAGCTTAGAAGCTTTAACTGGATTAAAGTATGATAATGCTACTCAATCAATTACTTGGACAAGTATGGCTGATGCAGAATCATATAGAGTTGAAGTAACTGATGCTAATGGTAACACTCAAATTTCAACAGTTGAAACTAACAGTTTTGCAGTTGACGATTACTATGGACAAATAACTTACTCAGTAACTCCAATGAAAGTTGGTTTCTATAGCGAAGCTGCAACTGGAAACACTAATAAAGCTGAGCTTTCAACTCCAACAAACATCCAAATGATTGGTAATGATGTAATGTGGAGCAAAGTAACTAATGCTGAATCATATGTTTTAACTATCAATGGCCAAACATATAACACTCAAGAAAATAAATATACATTAACTGAAGATTACATCGTTCAAAATGATGAATTCAGTATCACTGTTCAAGCTATAGCAGCTGCTGAAGCTAATAATTCTAAAGTATCTAAGCAAGTTAATATTGGCAAAACCATAACAACAATTTCATATGCAAATGGTGTTGCATCTTGGAACTCAGTTCTAGCTGTATCTAAATTCGCAGTTAAGGTTGATAATGGAGCGGTTCAATCTGTTAGTGGTGATACTAAAGTTAATTTAGCATTCGAAGCTGGAAAACATACCATCTCTGTTGTTGTATGTAAAAACGATGGCACATATGATGAATCTAAGTTCTTAGATTATGAATTTGATGTTTACACATTATCATTCAACACAAATGGTGGAAGCGAAGTAGAAGATTACTATTTCGTAACTGGTGATAATGTTCCAACTCTTCCAGTTCCATCTTATAATGGTTATACATTTGTTGATTGGTATGTTTCTGAAGATGCAGCATCAAATGATGGTGAAAAATTTACTGCTACAACATTAGATGCTAAGTCTAATGTAACAATCTATGCTGGATGGGTAGGAAATAACTATACAGCAACTCTAAATTATACTGAAATCGGAACTCCTCAAGATGCAACTAGCTCTGTAGTATTCGGTTCTAATTTCAATCTTCCAGTAGTTGTTTCTACAACACCACTCAAAGCGTTCTATGGCTGGTATACTGAACCTAACAATCAAGGTATTAGATATACAGATCAAGAAGGCGCATCAAGAATGGCGTGGAGAGACGCTCAAGATATGACTTTATATGCCGGATTTATCGATGTATTTACATTCGAACTCTCTGGTGATGGAAAATCATACTCTGTTTCAGCTGGTGAAGGTGCACAATACTTAAAAGAAGTTACAGTTCCTGCTAAATATAAAGATTTGCCAGTATTGACAGTTGAAAGTTATGCGTTCAAAGATTATACTAATTTAACTAAGATTTATCTTCCTAATTCAATTAAGAATATAGAAATAAGTACACAAGGTCCAGATGGAACATCTTCAGCATTCAAGGGATGTTATAACTTAACTGGTGTATATATGTACGAAGTAGAAGGAACTATCGATGAAGATGTATTATATTATTCATATGATGGTACTCTAGTATATAAGAACACTGTTTCAACTCCTTCAAAATATGAATTGAAATGGATTCCATATGGAACAGTATCTGGTTCATACACAATTCCAAGTGTAGTAACTAATATTCCAATCAATACATTCAACGGATGTGCTGAAATTACTGAAATTATAGTTCCAGCAAGCGTTGTTGAAGTAAGCGATAATGCATTCGCAGGATGTTATAAACTTGCTAACGTAGTATTTGAAGAAGCAGCTGATCCTGCAAATGAACAACAATTAATATTAGGTTCTGATATTTTAAGAGGAAACTCAACAATTGAAACATTAAATCTTCCATTAAGAGTTGAATCATTCTCTGCTAATACACTCTTAAATACTACAGGACTAAAAGCAGTTAACTTTGTTGGTACTTACGCTGATGCTAAATATAAATCAGTTGATGGTGTTGTATATAGCGCTGATGGAAAAACATTATTATACTTCCCACGTGCTCGTGATGGAGAATTCGTAATTCCTAGTGGAGTATTCACAGTTGCACAAAGTGCATTCGAAACTTGTAGATATGTATCTAAGATTACAATTCCAGGACATGTAACTACTATCGAAGATTATGCATTCAAAACATTAAGTAGAACAACTGATATCGTATTCCAAGGTCAAGCAAACGATAGTCCATTATCAATCGGTGTAGAAGCATTCTATAACGCAGGTAACTTCGCATCTAGCTTTACTGAATTAGTTCTTCCATATAACTTAAAAGCTATTGGAAAGAATGCGTTTGGTAATATGACTAATATCACATCAGTTAAGATTTATTCAACAGTTGAAAACCTAGAATTCGCATCTGCAGCATTCGGTTCAACTGGAACAAATCCTATTTTCAGAGTAACTGACTTATGGTTAAGCAAAGATGTTCATACATTCAGCGTAGCTGGTGTATTCGGCGCAACTAAACTTGAAAGAGTTGTTGTTGAAGAAGGAAATGCATATTATAAAGCTATTGATAACGTATTATATGACGCTGATGTTAAACAAATTCTTTATTATCCTTCATCTTTAGAAGGTGAATTCACTCTTCCAAGTACAATCGAAGTAATTAGCGATAGAGTATTTGAAGAAAAATATGGAATGACTAAGATTACTATTTCTAAGTCAGTTAAGACAATTGGTGCTTATGCATTCTATAATTGTACTAATTTAGCAACTATCGTATTTGAAGACGGTGGAACTGAAAACTTAACACTTGGAGAATATTCATTCTCTAACTGTAAATCTATAACAAGTTTATCTTTACCTGAAAGAACTACAACAGTTGGTTCTAATGCATTCAATGGATGTACTGCATTAACTACTATGAATTTTGGAAAGAATGCAGACTTCGCAAAAGAAACAGTAACAGTTTCAATTGCACGTACAAGATACAACTTTGATATAGTAAATGCATTCACAGGATGTACTTCATTAACTGCAATCAATGTAGATAGCGCAAACGAAAAATATTTATCAGTTGAAGGTGTATTAGCTGAATATTTATTAGATAATGACAATAATAAAACTGGATTCATCAAAGTTGATGTAGCTCCTATGGCTAAGACTGGTGAATTAGTATTACCTAATACAGTATCAGTAATTTCTTATCTTGCATTCGAAAATCAATCTGGAATAACTAAACTCAGCTTTGCAGATGGCGTAACAAGTCTTTCTATGGAACCATATTCATTCAGCAGAGCTACTGGATTAAAGAATGTTGTTTTACCTGAAGGATTATCAGAAATAAGTAGTTATTCATTTATTTTCTGTACTTCACTTGAAACTGTTAATATTCCAGCAAGTGTTACTAAGATCAATAACTCAGCATTCTCACGTTGTTCTTCACTCGCAAATGTTAATTTTGCAGAAAATAGAACATTAAATCTTGAATTTGCTGATGGTGATTTCAAATATGAAGGAAGTGAATCTGCAAGTGAAGCTGAAGAATCAAGATATTCATCAATGGATCCTATTTCAATCTTCTATGGTTGTGATTCATTAAAAGAATTAGTATTACCAGTTAAGACAACTAAGATTGGTAGTACAGCATTCGGTGGAATGAATGGTCTTGAAAAGATTACAATTCCTTACACTGTAACTTCAATTGGTGATTATGCATTTGTAATTTGTCCTAACCTAAAGACTGTTGTATTCACAACTGATGGCGCATCACAACTTACAAGCATTGGCCAAGGTGCATTTAGAGGTGCACATTCATATGAACCAACTTCACTCCAATCAATCAACTTACCTGCTGGATCATATACAATTGGCGCTGGTGCATTTAAGTATACATCACTCGCTAATGTAGTAATCCCTGAAGGAGTTAGTGAAATTGGCACAAGAGCATTCTATGGTAACGCATTATTAGAAAGTGTATCTCTCCCTCAATCTCTCAAGGTTATCGGAGAATATGCATTCGCAAATAATAAAGCCTTAACTACTGTTAACCAAGTAGAAGGTTCATTACTTGAAGGAATCGGAGGATTCGCATTCGCTAATACTAAGATTACTTCATTCACATTCCCAACATCTATTAAACAAATTGGACATGAAGCATTCCTCAACTGTACAAGTTTAACATCATTAACTTTCGCAAACGGAACTTCTAGCTTAACTCAAATTGGTTATAAAGCATTCTCTAACACTGCAATCACAAGCTTCACATTCCCAACTGCAAATGAAGTTTATATCTTAGGTGGAAATGTAGTACTTGCTGGCGCATCATCAGGCGGTGGTGGAAAAGAAGATGAAAAACCAAAAGAAGGTAAAGGAAAAGAAGATCCTGAAGTACCAGTAGAAGTAATCTATGATAGCTTCATATTCGATGGATGTAAGAAACTCACAACTGTAACTATTTCAGAGTCAGTATCATCTGTAGATCAATTATTTGTAAACTGTCCAGCTTTAACAACTGTAACAATCGCTGCAAATAACCAGAACTTAAAACATGCTACTGATCAACCAATTATCCTCAATCTTGATGGAACTGCATTAAGATATGTATATGGTAAATTAGTTGGAGAATTCAGTGTTCCAGAAGGAATCACTCAAATTTCTCAATATGCATTCAGTGGACAAACTGGCTTAACAAAAGTTACATTCCCACAATCAGTTTATGAAATCGGTGAATATGCATTCAAGAACTGTCTAAACTTAGAAACTGTTGAATTCGCAAGTGATTCAGCATTAGCTAAGATTGGCAACTATGTATTCGCAGACTGTAAGAATTTAAAGAATGTTTCACTCCCTAGAGCTTTAACTGAAATTGGTAATTATACATTCGCAGGATGTAAATCTCTAACAAGCATTTCATTACCATCATCAGTAGCTAAACTCGGTGATTATGCATTCGCTAACTGCGGATTCACTGAACTCACAGTTCCATCATCAATCACTACTTATGGTAAAGGAACATTCGCAAACAATAATAGTTTAACAAGCGTAAGCTTCGCAACTAATACAGCAATAGTTGGTACATACATGTTTGCTAACTGTTCTAAATTAAATGATGTTACATTACCATCATCATTAACTTATTTAGCAGAAGGTATGTTCCAAAATTGTACATCATTAACAACTGTTGAATTACCAACTGAATTCTATCGTTTAGGTGGAATAAATTCTACAACTAATGAAAATAATAACTTTGCTGGATATGTATTTGATGGATGTACAGCATTATCAACTATCAATTTAAGTGATACATTAATCGCAATGGGTTCATATACATTTAGAGGATGTACAAGTTTAACAGAAATTACAATCCCTGTAAATGTTATCAATATGGGCGAACATCTATTTGATGGATGTAGTAACCTTGTAACTGCTACATTATTAATGGAAGGCGCTAAAGCTAACTATTTACCTCAATATATGTTCTATAATTGTACAAGCTTAAAGAATGTTGAAATACCTGATCAAGTAGCAAGACTTGGTGGTACATATTCAACAACATTCGCTAATGCTACTGCAGGTTATGTATTCTATGGATGCGCATCACTTGAAACTATTGAATTTAAAGAAGGTTTACAAAACATCGGACAAAATTCATTCAATGGATGTATAAATCTAAAAGAAGTAACATTCCCAAGCACATTAATTAGACTCGGCGCAAGTTCATTTGAAAATACCGGACTTGAAACTGTAACATTCTCTGAAGCAACAAAGACATTAACATATCTTGGAAACTACAACTTCAGATATTGTCATGATCTAGTTACAGTTAATAATATGCCAACATGGAACAACAACTTTGGATACGGCACATTCACTGATTGTTATAGCTTAAGAGATATTAAAGCACCTGCTAATATGAGAATGCTTTCAAATGAAACATTCATGAACTGTAGATCATTAATTAAGATGGATTTCAGTGGAACATCATTATATAGCATTGGTACTAATGCATTCCTAGGTTGTACAAGTTTATCACAAGTAATGTTACCAGCTGAAATTACACTAAATATGAATTTCACGATTGGAGTTTGTGCATTCAAAGATTGTATCGCACTAGAATCAGTTGTATTACCAACTATCCCAGCTGCAAAATTCTATACAATCAACTATGGAGCATTTAGCGGTAGTGGCCTTACTAACTTCACTATCTATAAACAGATGAACACTATTCAAGGTGGCGCATTCAACAACTGTCCAAATCTACAATTAACAGTTGATAGTGCTGTAACTAAGTTCGCAATTGTTGATGATATGTTCTTAGTAGAAAATGTTACATCTGGTGGTGTAACTACTCAAAAGATAGTTTCATTACTAGTTAATGAAGGTGATGTTGTTATTCCAGAAGGAATGGATTTCCAAACTTATGCATTCTATGGTGTAAGAAATATCGATTCAATTACTCTTCCTTCAACACTTACAAGTTTGACAAGTTATGTATTTATGAACTGCCAAGCTAAAGAAGTAATTCTAAACGAAGGATTAACATCAATGAGCAGTTATGTATTCCAAGGATCAACTGTTGAATCAGTTGTATTACCTTCAACATTAACTTCTATCCCAGCTCTAGCATTCAAGGATAATACTAACCTCAAATCAATCGTTATTCCAGGAAGTGTTACAACTATCTACTCAGATGCGTTTAGAGGATGTACAGCACTTGAATCAGTTACACTTGAAAATGGTGTTACTGAAATCGGTGATAATGCATTTAGAGGATGTACATCTCTTAAGAGTATCACATTCCCTGAATCACTCAAAGTAATTTCTAACTATGCATTTGAAGGAAGCGGATTAACATCTCTTGTTATCCCTGAAACTGTAACTACAATTGGAAAATTCTTTGATGTAGTTGATGATTATAGTTATGATCAATATGGACATGTCTTTGAAAACTGTAAAGATCTTGAAACTGTAACATTCTATCCAACATCTATTTCAAGTAAATATATGTTCAGTGGTTGTGATTCTTTAAAGACTATCACATTCCCTAACGGATTAGTTTCAGTTGATGGATACGCATTCAACGGATGTAGTTCACTTGAGACATTCGAATTTGCTGAAGGATTAAAGAACATTGGTCCATATGCATTCAGTGGAACATCATTAAAGACTGTATCATTACCATCAAGCTTAACTAAGTTATGTGATGGAGCATTCGCTAACTGCTTAGCTTTAACAAGCGTAACATTCTCTAGCGGATTAAAGTACTTAGGTGCTCAAACTATTACAGCTTTAGATTCTAACTCTAATGATGGTGGAGTATTCGAAGGATGTACTGCATTAACAACTGTAGTATTACCAACAACACTCTTCGCAATCAATGGTCGTGCATTCGCTAACTGTACATCAATTTCATCAATCGTAATTGGTGATAGTGTATCTTATGTTGGTGATGGAGCGTTCGCTGGATGGACTGAATCTCAAACAGTAAATTCAACACAATCAGAATACGTAATTACTGGCTTATGGGAATACAACACTACTGAAAATGGTATGTATTCTTACGAATCTGATTCTAATGCAAGATTTGTATTTGATTATTCAGAATAATAGTGGTAATTACCTAGGAGGCAATTTTATTTGTCTCCTAGGTTTGCCATTTTAAAGAACAATAGAAGAAGGAGGATAATAAATGGATATTAAGAAAGATTTTAAGAAATTATATGATGCTTATAAGAAAAACATCATTAAAAAATCGTTAATATATTCACTATTACTTAGTCTAACAGCTTTATTCGTTACATCTTTATTCTTCTGGATATTTAATGTAAAACAATTCTATATAGCATTTATTGGCTTTGCCATATTAGAAGGAATTTTGTTTTCAATATTCTATTATCTAAATAGACCAAATGAGACAAATTTCGCAAGAGAACTAGATGCCTTAGGACTTGAACAGAGAGTTATCACTATGTATGAATATAAAGATGATGACTCTTTAATGGCTAAGATTCAAAGAACTAATGCAATTGAACATATGGGTAAAGTCGATACTAAACTATTAAGATTTGTTTTACCTACATTATTTTTCTCCCTTTTAATAGCCGCAAGCATATTAAGCGTATCAGCTAGTACTGTATCAATACTAAGCGCTACAGGAGTTATTAAGAGCGGAAGAGAAACAATCAAGGATATTATTCCAACAGAACAAAAAGAATATAATGTTTATTATAACGCTAGAAAAGGCGGCTACATTAGAGGAGAACTAAATCAGGTTGTAAAAGAAGGAGAAGATGCTACTCCTGTAATCGCAATAGCTGAACATGGATATATATTTGTATCTTGGTCAGATGGGGTTAGAAACCCATATAGACAAGATGTAAATGTCGATAGAACACTCGAATTATTTGTAACATTCGTAACTATTGATGAATACATAGAAATGCTAAAAGATCCAGGTGAGCCAGAAGTCCCTGAAGAACCAGAAAATGCCGCATGGCAGATGCCTAAACCAGATGATGAATCTGATGAAGATGGACCAAAGAAATACGATTCAAACAGTATGATTATCGATGGTGAAACATACTATGGTGAAAGCGTTTATGATGAATACTTATCTGAAGTGATAGATGCCTTATCACAAGATAGTGAAATGTCTTCTGATACTAAGAAGATAATAAATGATTATTTCGATACTATTGAAAAATAAACAAGAGGACAGATTATGATTAACGAAAAAGACATTAACGATTTTAGTAAGAAAATTCAAGAAATTTTTGATCAAATTTCAAGAGATGTTATCGGCCAAAAAGAAGTTGTCGAAGGAACTGTTGTAGCGATGATCGCTGGTGGTAACGTTCTACTTGAAGGTGTTCCAGGCGTTGGTAAAACACGTTTAGTTAGAACATTAGGTAGAGTATTTGGACTTCCATTCTCAAGAATTCAGTTTACTCCAGACTTAATGCCAGCCGATGTTACTGGTACAAACATGGTAGTTAGAGATGATAATGGAAAAACTTCATTCAAATTCCAAGAAGGTCCAATATTCGCATCTATCATCCTAGCTGATGAAATTAACCGTGCTACACCAAAAACTCAATCAGCTTTACTTGAAGCGATGCAGGAACATAAAGTAACCGTAATGGGTGTATCAAGACAATTAAATGAACCATTCTTCGTTCTTGCGACTCAAAACCCAATTGAACAAGATGGTACATATCCATTACCAGAAGCTCAAATGGACCGTTTCATGTTCAAGATTTTAGTTCCAAATCCAGGTTTAGATGAACTAATGACTATTGTCAATTTAACTCAAAAGACTATGGAAGAAGTTGCTGATACAGTATGTAGCGGTGATGAACTATTAAAGATGAGAGAAACTGCTAATAGTATTCCAGTTGCGAACGATGTGTTAACATACGCTATGATTTTAGTAAGCGCAACACATCCAACAGGTGAATACGCATCTGAAACAGCTAAAAAATATTTGCGTTTAGGCGCATCTCCTCGTGCTGGACAAGCATTTATCAGTGCCGCAAAAGTTAAAGCTTTAATCAAAGGCAGATACAATGTAGCATATGAAGATATTGATGAACTTGCATGCATGATTTTGCGTCATAGAATCAAACTAAACTTCGAAGCTATTGCGGAAAGAGTTTCTCCAGATCAAATCATTGAAGAAATCATTAAAGAAGTAAGAGCTAAATACAAAATTAAGTAACAAAATACTAAATAATCCTAGTGTCAACTATATTATCTAGGATATGGAAGTGATATTATATGGAACTATCATACATTAACGACGAATTCTTTGCTCGACTAGAGTCTTTGTCTTTTAATCTTAAATCATATTTATCAGGATATTTCGGCGGAAAACATCTGGTCAAAACTTATGGCCAGACCGTCGAATTTGCTGATTTTAGAGATTATCAACTTGGTGATGATATAAGAAGAATAGACTGGAACTTATACAGTCGTTTTGAAAAATTCTTCATCAGGTTATTTACAGATGAAAGACAAATGAAAGTACAAATATTCTTAGACGCATCCGCATCTATGGGTAAAGACAACCACAAAAAAGCTGCTTACGCTACCGCATGTGCTGCAGGAATAGGATATCTTGCTGTACATAATATGGATAAAGTTTCATTCAATATCATGAAAGATGATAAGAACCAAAATACTTACGGAACTATAGTAGGTAAAAATCAGTTCTTTAAATCGATTGAAGTATTAGAAAACCTAACGTTTGAAGGTGATACTGATATCGAAAAATGCATTATTAATTCAAATGATGAAGGTACCGCAAATGGTATCACAGTAATAATATCTGACTTTTTAACTGAGAACAACTGGAAAAAAGCGGTTGATTATCTCTTATATAAGAAAAGACAAGTATTGTTATTACAAATATTAACTCCAGAAGAACTAGATCCTTCATATAGTGGTAGAGTTAATCTAATAGATTCTGAGTCATTAGATTTAATAGATCCAAAGAATATGAAATTAAGAATCAATTCTGGACTTCAAGAAGCGTATCAATTAGCGCTTGCAGACTTTAAAAAAGGAATCTATGATTTCTGTAAGAAGAGAGATATAGATTATATATCAATTGATACTAGCGAAGCTATTGAAAGCGTGCTGTTTAAACAGTTATTAAAGGTAGGAATAATGTCATGACTTTAACAAATTTATTAGGCTTTATTTCACTACTTAGTTTAGTTGTTCTATTACTCATATATATTCTTAAACCAAATTATCAAAACCAATTTATTTCTAGTACATACATTTGGAAGTTAAGCCTTAAATTTAGAAAAAGAAAACTACCTACAAGCAAACTAAGAAATATACTTTTGATTATTACTCAGGTTCTATTATTAGTAACTTTAACAGCAATTATTGTTAGACCATTTAATATAACAAAAGAAAAGGTCGATAATGAATCTATAATCATTGTTGATGCTTCCGCAAGCATGAGAACTAGTTTAAATAATGAATCAAGATTTAATAGAGCTATAGATTTAGCTAAACAAAAAGCAAGTGAAACATTCGATAAAGATGGCACTGTAAGTGTAGTTATTTCAAACAATAAGCCATACTTTTTAGTAGAAAGAGGAACTGTAAATTCAAGATGGGATATAGATAAACAGTTAGATGATCTAAAGTCTAACGATCTTTCGTGTTCTTATAGTGAAACTGAACTATCTGAATCAATAGCTATATGTAGGGATATTTTAGTAGATAATCCAAACGCTAATATCTATATTTACACAGATACACAAGTAAGTTTTGTTGATGAATCAATACAAGTAGTTAATGTATCTAAAGAAGGAGAATATAATTTCGCTATATTAGATGCGTACGCTGAACTAGTTGATAACTACTATCAATTCGTAGTTGAATTAGCTGGATATGGAAGAGATGAAAGTGTTGATTTAAGTTTATCAATCTATGGTGCTAACGCTACTGAATTAGATGAAGATGGCGTTGTAGTATCATTAAGCGCAAATGTAGACCTTACTGGCGATGCAGTAAAGAGAGTTACATTTGTTAACGAAGAACCTGAAACCACTCCAGATGAAAACACTATCGTTGAAGTAATAAGCGAACCAGAGAGGGTTTCAACATACGATTCAGCTCATATAGAATTATTAGATGATGATTGTTTTATGAGCGATAATGTCTTTGAGATCTATGGTGGTACAAAAGAGAACATTAAAGTTTTATATTGTTCAGATGCATCAAACAGCTTCTTTAATGGTATTTTATACGTATTAAGAGATGCTTTAGCTGATAAGTATCATATCGATTTTGAAGAATATAAAGGTGAAGATGAGAATATTCCATATAAAGGATATGACCTATATATTTATGAGCACGCAAAACTACCAAGCATAACACCAAATGATGGTATAGTTTTATATGCAGATCCACAAGCGACAGTCGCTAATACAGGATTTAAAGTATATGGATATCAAGATTTAGAAGGATATGGAGTTCCATTTACTCAGGAAGAAGAACATCCTTTATTAAATCAAATGGTAGTAGATAATATTGAAGCGTCTAGATATACTGAGTTATCAGAACTTGATAGAAACTATGAAGTTCTTGCGACTTTAAATAATAGACCAGTATTACTATATAAAGATTTAGAAGAAAGCAAGATAATTGTAATGTTATTTAGTTTACACTATTCAAATCTTGCATTATTAAAAGAGTTCCCAATATTTATGATCAATATCTTTGATTATTTCCTTCCACCAATTGTCGAAGACAATTCTTATGAAGTAAATGATGAATTAAAGATTAGATCAAGAAGTAGTGAAGTTAGAATTACAGGCTATGAAACTATAACAATAGATGA
>CALCVH010000103.1 GCA_937907585.1 uncultured Bacillota bacterium
ATTAGTGAAGTTACATTTACCATTTCCTGTAGCGGATAATTTCTTTAATAACTCATTATTAGATTCAACGATTAATACATTTTTATTTGGATTCTTCTTTCTATATTTAAGGTAACAAGATATTCCAGATGATCCGCCACCTATAATTAAAAGATCATATATCATCTTTTTGCCTTCCTTAGTCTATCTAATTCATTTTCAAAATATTCAGGAATTGGATAAGTAAATTCTTTATATTCACCTGTTTCAGGATCATTATATCCAATTAATCCAGCGTGTAAAAACTGTCCATATTTTTCGGTATCTTTATTTAATTTAGCGTACAAAGGATCTCCATAAACACTATGATTGATATAAGCCATATGAACTCTTATTTGATGAGTTCTACCAGTTTTTAATACACATTTAATAAATGTTTTATCTTTAAAACGTTCTAAAACATGGAATGTTGTAATAGATTCTTTACCATCCTTTACTACGGCGTATTTTAATCTGTTTTTAGGGTCTCTTCCAATAGGAGCGTTAATTATTCCATCATCTTCGCTTATCACACCATTAACTAAAGCATAATAAACCCTATTTACAGTTTTATTCTTTAGTTCTTCTGATAGTTTTTGATGAGCGAAATCATTCTTCGCTACAAGCAATAATCCTGTAGTATCTTTATCTATTCTATGAACTATTCCAGGTCTAATCACACCATTAATACCACTTAAAGAATCTAGTTCATATAATAATCCATTTACTAAAGTGTTATCATAGTTACCTATCGCAGGATGAACAACCATTCCTTTAGGCTTATATACTACCGCTACATTCTTATCTTGATAAACTATATCAAGATGTAGATTTTGAGCGGTTAAATTCATCTCTACTGGTTCTAAAAGAGTATATTCTATTTCATCATTTAATTTAAGAATCTGATTAGATTTCGCAATCTTTTTATTGATTAAAACATTGCCTAAAGAGATCATTTTTTGTACTTGTGATCTCGATATATCTAATTCTTTACTTAAATATTGGTCGATTCTATATTTATCTAATGAATCGAATAGAATAATATTACTCATTATCTTTTACTACTTCTACATCTTCTTCTTCACTATTATCTTTATTTTTTAATGCTTCTTTTTTATTCTTAATTGGTTCAAGTATTAGTATTAATACTAGGAACATAATTGCGCCAACCACCAAGAATGAATCCGCTATATTAAATATAGGGAAATCATATGGTTCAAAATGGAATCCTCCACTAAATGATGGATAATAGATAATAAAATCTAGAAAATCAATTACTGAATGATCCGCTCTAAATATTCTATCTATAAAATTACCTAAAGTTCCACCTAACATAAAACCAAGTGTTAGGATATAGAATTTATTTGATTTCCATTTTAAGTTTCTAGATAAGAATAAGAATATTCCAATCGCTATAATAGTCACAATAATTAATATCCAAAGTTTTGCGTCCATTCCCCACGCTATTCCATCATTTTTTACATAAGTAAATGACGCAAAACCTTTAATAATAGTGTGAGATTCAGTGATTTTCATATTTGATGTGACTATAATTTTAGTTATTTGATCTATGATACAAGCGATAGCCGCTACAATTAATACAACTAACATTAATCCTCCTATATAACAAATCTAGGAATAATAAAGAATACCACAAATAGATATAATCCAATAAATATACCTAAGAATATAAATGAATCAATAAGTATATCTTTAGAGAAATTATATTCAGTCTTTCTAATGGATTTTAAAATCCATTTTCTAAAGAATAAACTTAATACAACAAGTCCATATAAAACTAGGAATGTGATGGTTGTCATGAGGTAGACCCTCATTAAGAATAATGAGAATAATTGAATAATTACTAGAACGATTGGGATTGATAAGAAAACAGTTATTAATAGAGATAGTAAAGAACTTCTATTTATTTCTTTATCTGTATAGAAATCTTTGATTGTGATTTTATTTTCTTCCATACTACTTCTTCAAATCCTCTATAATATCGTTTAAATATTTTACTTCTACAACCCTTATCATATCCTCATTAAATTTATAAGTTTCATAAGCTTTCATACAATCCTTGTAATTAGATGATGGACAATAAAATATTTTTGCGCCATCAAGGTATGCTGCATAAAGCTTTTGTTCAACACATCCTATTGCGCCTATATATCCAAATGAATCAATATTGCCTTCGCTATCTAATATATATCCAATTGTGCCAGTTCCTGCTATATGTCTACCTTTTAGGTAATCAGTATCTGATAACATCAAATAGATATATAGTGCCTGCATAGCGCCACCTGATGGGCCTTGTGTGTATACATTTGATACTTTTACATATGAATCAATATTTAGTTCATATGATGTTTGAATAGATAAGCCGTAAATAAGATTGTCATTGTATAAAGTTCTTTTTATTTCTACTTTATTAGATGTTTTACCACTATCACCTGATACATAGATAGTTGCGTAATCATCTTTATCAACACTTGATAAATAGGTAGATACTTCCATTCTTGTAGGATTGATGTTTTCTTTATCACCGTAACCTGTAATCATCTTTCCAACTAAATCTAGATAATTAGTATTTGAATCAATCCATTTATAGGCAGAATAGATATATGTAACCTGTTTATAATAATCTGTGCCACTCTCTTCATAAATCAAAGAATAGGCAGCGAGTTCAGCGCTAGAAAATGATTGTTTAGAATCGAATCTTCCTATTGCTAAATCTAGTTTTGAATCATAGTTTTTTATGTCTTGTTCAGTCATTTTCACAACTTGTGCGTATTTTAAATTCTTCGCAACTAAATACTTAAAAAGAGTAGGTCTTGTGAATGATAAAACATAGACAGATGATACCTCTCCATTTAAATCTTTATCAATATTGTCGACTGTGATTTCGCTTGATACATCAGTTAAATTTCCAGGCATATAAATATAATAATCAACTCTAACACAACATAGTATTATGATTATTATATAAAGTGCTGAAAATCTAGCGAACCATCTTTCAAAACTATTTAAAAACTTTTTCATTTTATATTATTTTAATTCAACATCAATTGGATCCATTTGTCTTGTTTTGATATTAGATAATTCTAACATCTTTTTAGAAGCTTTAACATTATCATCTTCACTATGGAAATCATGAATATATACAACTTCTTTTATACCAGATTGAATAAGTAATTTAGCACATTCATTACAAGGGAATAAACTAACATATAAAGTTGCGCCTTTTAAATCTCTTGTAGAATTTAATATTGCGTTAGCTTCAGCGTGAACTACATATGGATATTTAGTATTTAACCAAGCTCCAGTTCTTTCCCAAGGTAAATAATCATCATTGATTGTTCTAGGGAAGCCATTATAGCCTATACCAATAATCTTCTTATCTTCGGATACTAAACAACATCCTACTTGAGTGTTTGGATCTTTAGAACGTTTCGCTGAAAGTAAAGCTACTCCCATAAAATATTGGTCCCACGAAATGTAATCAGTTCTTTTCATAATTCATTAACTCCTTTGCGATTTTTGTGCCTAATAAGACATTATTTTTAACTAATTCTATATTTGTTTCTAGTGATTTACCATTTGTTACTTCTACGATTTTACTTAGTAAGAAAGGTGTTATTCTTTTACCAGTAATATTCTTTATTTCAGCTTCTTTTAACGCAAGATTAATAGCTTTATCAATTTCTTCTTTAGGATATGAATATTCATCAGGAATTGGGTTAAATACTAATATTCCACCCATTAATCCTAAATTTATCTTATCGCTAAATACTTTTGCGATATCTAGAGGTGATTCTGCGCTATATTCTAAATTGATACCTGATTTATTAGAATAGAATGCAGGACATTCAAGCGTCTTATATCCAATAACTGGTACTCCTTTAGTTTCTAGATATTCTAAAGTGTTTTCGATATCTAATATAGATTTACATCCAGCACATACAACAATTAAATTATCTGTTGATAGTTCTTCTAAATCATTAGAAATATCTAATACTTTTGAATAGTTTCTATGTACTCCACCTATACCACCTGTAGCGAAAACCTTTATTCCGACTTTAGATGCGATAAACATAGTTGAGGCAACGGTTGTTGCGCCATTAACTTTTCTTGATGTTACAAAAGGTAAATCTCTTTTCGATACTTTAATTACTTCTTCTTTACCATTTGCGATTCTTTCAATATCGCTATCAGTTAAACCAACTTTAATAATTCCATCTATTATTGCGATAGTCGCAGGAACACAACCATTTTGTCTTACAATAGATTCAAGTTCCATTGCGCATTCTTTATTCTTTGGATAAGGCATTCCATGCGATATGATAGTTGATTCAAGCGCAACAACAGGGATATTATTTTTAAGCGCATTTTTAATTTCTTCTTTAATGATTATTTCAGGTTTATTCATACTTCTTCCTATATATTATTTATAATTTATTGTATCACATAAAGTGACACAATAAAAGAAAATATAAAAAGAAAGGATTTTATTCCTTTCCTTTTCTTATAAACTCTTATTTCTAATAAATTCTACTAAATCTTTTGGAGTGATATTTAGTGTTGCGGTAGTTGAATTGTTATCCTTATCTAAAGCTTTAAAGAATAATTTAACTTCGTTAGAATTTCCAACTTCAGTACCATTTTCCGTAACTACTAAATTGAAAGCGTTAGTAGGTGTTAAAGTAACTTTATTTTTTTCTTCACTCTTAGTAAATTCAGCGTAGTATGAACCAATTTTGATATATGAATCTGTTGAATATGTATAATCTTTCTTTAATTCAACTTCGAATGATACGATTTTTTCATCCTTAATATTGATATAGAGTTTACCAAATTTATAAGAATCATCTAATGATCTAACTTTGTAAGTAGTTCCTGAATGTTTAACGATTTCTAAAGTCTTAGAATCGTTCTTTCTACATCCAACAAGTGTTAATGCGCATAAGAATAATGCGAGTACTAAATATATTTTCTTCATTTTTATCTCCTATTGTAATGTAGGTTTATTGTATTTGAATTTATTGTATTTTATAGATACTTTAACTTCGATGGTTTCATTTTCACCTAATGATAATTGAGCTAATTTATCTAATACATCAAATCCTTCAATTACTCCACCTACAACTATGAATGATGAATCTTTTGAAGAGTTATCTCCAGTATTAATAACGAATGCTTGAGTAGAATTATCATCGCTATCAAGTAAAGTCATTGCGACAGTTCCTCTCTTATTAGAGATAGTTGATTTAGATGGAGCTTTCACAGTTGATTCCATCTTCTTACTAGAATCTAATAATACATCGTTAGTTTCAACAGTAGTTAATCCAAGTTTATTGAATTTACCTTTTTTGAATAGATAAATGAAATAGTTAACTATATTTAACATTTCTTCATCTTCATAAGAGAATAATTGGAATTTGATTGTGCCAATATTATCAAACTTTAATGTAACAACCGCATTGTTTTTATCGATATTTGATGCGTATTCTTTACCAGCTTCAGTTTCAGTTGGCATAGTTACTTTTGTAACTTTATGGTCTTTAGCGTTAACAGTTAAACCAACGTTTTCGCCGTTATATTGAACAAATATGTTCATTAATGTTAATTTACCATTGCTGATGAAGATCTTAGTTGAATTAACATCAATTAATCCAGCGTCATATCCTTCTTTTAGCATTGTTCTACCATCTAATGCAAATGATTCCATAAAGAGTGAATATACTTTAGGTTCACTTCCTTCTTTAAATGAATATGAACCATCATTATTTTCATTTAAATCATCTTTAGTGATATCTTCAAACGCATTAAACATTGAAGAGAATTCTCTAGTTGAAACAGTTGATGTTACAACATCGTTTAATGATTCAATTTGATAAGTCTTATCACCAAAATCATAATAATATTCAGTAGTATTTCCTTTAGTATATGAATAAGCATCTCCATTTCTCTTAATCGTATACTCAGTTGGGTTATCATCACCTTTCTTGATTTGAACATTTAATGTAACACTTTCTAAGTTCTCTTTCTTAATTAATTCATTCTTTTTAGAACATGCTGAAAGCGCTAATACAAGTGTCATCATAAAGATGAATATCACAATTGTTCTTTTCATAATTTCCTCATTTCTATATTTTATATTTTTATTCCAATCGGTATTATAACATAAATATAAATATTTAAGTTAAAATTATACAAAATCTTAAAGATCTACTTTAATTCCAAGTTCTTTTAATTGAGCTTCATCAACTGAAGATGGACAATCTAACATCAAATCTTGAGCTGTAGTAGTTTTAGGGAATAATATAACATCTCTAATATTATCTCTACCAGTTAGAACCATCATAAGTCTTTCTAAACCAAACGCAGCGCCACCATGAGGAGGGAATCCGTATTTCATCGCATCGAGTAAATATCCGAATTTAGCCATTTGATCTTCTTTAGAAATATTTAATACTTGGAATACTTTAGATTGAATATCTCGATCATAAATACGAAGCGATCCACCACCAAGTTCATATCCGAATGCGACCATATCATAAGCGTATGAATATACTTTTAATGGATCAGTTAATAAAAATTTCTCATGTTCTTTTAATGGCCTTGTAAATGGGTGGTGGCTAGATGTGATAGAGCCATCTTGGGCGAGTTCGAATAATGGGAATTCTACTACCCATTTGAAATCGTACATATTCTTGTCGATTAAATCTAATTCTTCTCCAAGTCTCTTTCTTAAGCTTCCAAGAGCGTTACAAGACTTAAGGTAATTATCACCAGTAGTTAAGAATAATACTTCTTTATCAGCTAAATTTAATTTAGATAAAATATCATCATTTAATAATTTAACGATAGATCCACTAACAGTTCCTGCTTGATTTTTAAGATATAGTAGATTTGATCCACCATGATGTTTAATGAATTCTGTTAATTCATCAAACTTTTTTCTAGTGAAAACGTTGTTTATATCGGCTACTCTAAATCCTACAATAGTTTTAGAATTGAATAGAGGTGAATCTACATCTTTAAATACATCTTCTAAATGTTCAAACTTTAAACCAAATCTAGTATCTGGTTTATCAGAACCATAATTATAGATAGCGTCATCCCATTTCATTCTAGGGAATGGAGTAACTAGTTTAACTCCTAAAACTTTATCAAAGACTTCTTTAATCATTCCTTCAAGTACAGTTAAGATTTCATCTTGTTCCATGAAGCTCATCTCAACATCTATTTGAGTGAATTCAGGTTGTCTATCCGCTCTTAAATCTTCATCTCTAAAGCATTTCGCTATCTGATAATATCTATCAAATCCAGCAACCATTAATAACTGTTTAAGGATTTGTGGAGATTGAGGTAAGGCGTAGAATTCTCCATTAAATACTCTAGATGGAACTAGATAGTCTCTAGCGCCTTCTGGAGTAGATTTACATAGAATTGGAGTTTCACATTCTACAAATCTATTTTTATTGAAATAATTTCTTACAACTTCTAATACTTTAGTCTTAGTTTTGAATGTATCTTGAAGTTCTTCTCTTCTTAAATCTAAATATCTATATTTAAGTTTGTTTTCATCACTACTATTTTTATCAATAGGTAGTGCTTCAGCCTTAGATAATACTTTTATATCTGTAGCGTTAACTTCAATTTCACCAGTCTTAATTTTTAAGTTTGGATTTTCTCTTAATACTACTACTCCATCAACTTCTAATACTGATTCATTAGTGATTGATTGAGCTAAATCATAAAAAGACGTTTCTGGTTTAACTACTATTTGAGATATACCTGATGTATCTCTTAAATCGATAAAGATTAATCCACCTAATTTTCTAATTTTATTTACCCAACCAAATAATTTTACTTGTTGGCCTAAGTTTTCTTTTGTTAATTCACCATTATAGTTAGTTCTCATTTTATTCACCTATTACAATTATCACATGAGTTATCGCATGTTTCGCATTTATGTCTATGTGATTTGAATGTTGCGATAATATATTCCGCAACCATATCTTTATTTATTGTTTCTTGTATATCATTATCTCTATTATTATCATCGCTCTTAACTTTGATAGTAACCTGATTATTTGATATTTCATTTTCTCCAGCTATTACAATAAATTTTGCTTTATTATTTTCAGCTGCCTTAAATCCAACTTTTAATCCAGATTTTTCATAATACATGTCTGAAGATATTCCAGATATTCTTACATCCTGCATTATTTCTATTAGATAATCTCTTGCGCTATCATCCATTGGAACAAATTGACATATTACTTTATGAGTATAGTCAACTCTTTCATCAATGATATCTGATAATCTCTCTAAACCAAATGCGAATCCAACGCAACCTAAATCTGGTCCATCTAACATTTTTACTAGATCATTATATCTTCCACCAGCGCAGATTGTTAATGATTGACCTGCACCACCACCATCTATTTCAAATTCAAAGATAGTATTAGTATAATAATCAAGTCCTCTTACTAGGTTTAAGTCTACTACATATGGAACATTAAGTTTATCTAAATAATTCTTCACTACTTCAAATTCTTTTTTAGATTCTTCACTCAAATAATCGCTAATTTTAGGCGCATTTAATAATACTTCATTGTCTTTATCAACCTTACAATCAAGAATTCTTAATGGATTGGTAGAATATCTATTCTTACAATCATTACATAAAGAATCAAGTTTATCTTTAAAATATTCTTTTAATGCTTCTTTATATCTAGTTCTAGATTCATTATCACCTAAAGTATTTAGTCTTACCTTAAAATTATTAATTCTTAATGATTTGAAGATGGTTGATGCCATAACAATACATTCAGCGTCTATATATGGAGAATTTGTACCTACAACTTCAACACCGAATTGATTAAATTCTCTATATCTACCTTTTTGAGGTCTTTCATATCTGAACATATCGCCCATATAGAATAACTTAAGTGGCAATGGTCTTGTATATAATTTATTTTCAATTACCGCTCTAATTACAGGCGCTGTACCTTCAGGTCTTAATGTTAACATTCTATTTCCTCTATCTGGGAAATCAAATGTTTCTTTAGTAACTATATCGCTAGATTCGCCACTGCTTCTATGAATAACTTCCATATTTTGTAATATAGGTACTCTAATTTCACTATATCCATATAAGCTAGCGATATCTCTTAAATAGTTCTCAAGACCAGTAAGTTTCTTAGCTTGTTCTGGAAGAAAGTCTTGTGTTCCTTTAACTTTTGTATACATAAGTAGTAAACTCCTTCTTTAAAAAATAAGCCCAAATAAGATTGGGCCTTATATAAAATTAGTATTAATAATTATTTTTGTTGGCTAGCAATGTAATCTACTATATCAGATACAGTTTTTAAATCCATCGCAACTTCATCTGGTAATTGGATAGAGAATTTATCTTCAAGGGCCATAATCACTTCAACAGCGTCAAGTGAGTCAGCGCCAAGATCAGATTCGAGTGATGCGTCGATAGTAACTTTTTCTTTATCAACATCAAGTTCACTACAAATGATTGATCTTACTTCTTCGAAAATTTGATTTTTGTCCATTATTTTTAGTATCTCCTTAATTTAATTAATAAATATATATTTATTATACAACATTAATGTTATATGTCAAGTATTACACTGATTGGGCCATCATTGATTGAATTTACCTTCATATCCGCTCCAAATACACCAGTTTTGGCGTTTAATTCTAATTTAGCTTTATTTATAAAGTCATTATATAAAGGAAGTGATTCATCATATTTTAGGCTTCTAGAAAATGATGGTCTATTACCTGTATTCAAATCAGCGAATAAGGAAAATGATGAGATTACCATTACTTCTCCGTTTACATCACCAATAGATAAATTGAGTTTATCAGCTTCATCAGTAAATATCCTTAGCTTCTTTATTTTAGATATAGCTTTATCATTTTTTAAAGGATTATCTCCTTCTTCAAATGCACAATATACAAGCAATCCTTGACCTATTTCAGAATTAGTTAATCCATAAATTACACATTTACATGATTTAACTCTTTCAATTAATAGTCTCATTATTTATTAACCCTCTCAATAGAATATATGCCTTTAATCTTTTCAAGGTTAGATATCATAATATCAAGTTCAGTCTTGTTAAAAACTGAGACTGTTAAATTGATGTATGCGTCGCTAATATTTGACGGTTTTGCGCTAGCCGCAACTATCTTCGCATTATAAGTAATTGATGTATTTAGGATATCAGCTAAAATAGAATCTCTATTTTTTACAAGTATTTTTAAGTTAACTGAGAACCTCTTATCTGTCGTATCAGCCCATTTTACAGATATAAATCTGTTGTGATCCAAGGATTGACAGTTTTTACAGTTGATTCTATGAACCGCTATTCCAACACCTTTAGTGATGAATCCTACAATTTCATCTCCAGGAATAGGTGAACAGCACCTTGCGAGTTTGACACTTGGAGCGGTTAATCCTTCTACGATAATTGATACGTCATCATGAAGAGTTTGTGGTTTAATTCCACGTTTATTTATTAGATCAATAATCTTTTCATTTGATGTCTGATCTTCAGTTTCAATATAATCATTTAATATAGCTTGAACAGAATATACACCTTTACCTGCGGCGTAATAAAGATCTTCTAAATTTTTAAATTGTCTTTCAGGTGAACTCTTCTTTTCAACTAATTCATCAGTTAAGTCTATATTAAGTTTTTTAGCCTTAATTTCGTTAAGGATCATTTCTTTTCCTTTTTCGATATTAAGGTCTTTATTCTTATTATTTAAGAACTGTTTAATTTTACCTCTAGCGGATGTAGTTTTCGCAATCTTTAGCCAGTTTTCATTAGGTCCAAATGCGTTAGGTGATGTCTTAATTTCACATATATCACCAGTTTTAAATTCATAATCAATTGGCACTATCTTGCCATTGACGATGGCGCCAGTATAAGTATCACCAATCCTTGAATGGATTCTATACGCAAAGTCTAATGGGGTCGCGCCTTCTGGTAAAGAAATTACAGTGTTTTTAGGTGTAAATACATAAACGTTTGCGCTTAAGACATCTTCACTAAATAAAGTGGTTAAATCATTTTTAGTATCTTTTGAATCGTCCGCAGTATATTTAAGTAAATCTTTATACCATCTAAGCTTTGATGCGGTAGATTCATAATAATTGGCTTTTAATTTTACACCTTCTTTATAGGCCCAATGCGCAGCGATACCATTTTCCGCTATCTCATCCATCTCGTGAGTTCTAATCTGTATTTCAAATATGTTTCCTTCGCTTATTACCGTAGTATGTAAGGACTGATACATATTTGGTTTAGGCATCGCAATATAATCTTTAAATCTTGATGGAACTGGTGAATATTTAGAGTGAACTATACCCACCACCTTATAACAATCCATTATAGTATCAACGATTATTCTAAACGCTTGTAGATCGTATATAGATTCAAATGGTAAGCCCTTCTTTTTCATTTTATTCCATATAGAATATAGATTTTTAGCTCTACCAGAAATCTCACAATGAACATTTTCACTATCTAGTAAATCTTTTAGTTCTTTTAACATTCTTTCGTTTTCAGCGTCTCTACTCTTCTTAGTAGTTTTAAGATTTCTTGCGAGCTCCTTAAAATCTTCTGGGTATAAGTATTTAAATGCTAAATCTTCAAGTTCAGCTTTTAAATGATACATACCAAGTTTATGGGCTATAGGTGTATAGATAGCGAGAGTTTCTTTAGATATTCTAATCTGTTTTTCAAGTGGTAAATATTTAAGTGTCTGCATATTATTTAATCTATCAGATAATTTAATCCAGATTACACGAATATCTTTACTCATAGAAAACAACATCTTTTGGAAATTAGATGTGTATTCTGTCTCTTCCATAAAACCACTATTATCATTATCGCTATATTGAATCTTTTGAATTTTAGTTAAGCCTTCTACAAGATTCGCAACTTCTAATCCATATCTTTCTTTAATATCATTATAAGTATATGGAGTATCTTCAATAACATCATGTAAAAGAGCCGCAATAATTGTGGTAGGATCAGCTTTATATCTAGTGAGTGTTAACGCAACTGCGACAGGATGAATAGTATATGGTTCCCCACTCGCTCTTTTTTGATCGCCATGCGCTTTAACCATAAAATCATAAGCGTCTTTGATTTTATCTAATGTGTTTTGATTGTTTATGTATTTTATGAGTTCTGCATGTAAAGGACTATAATAGTCTTCCAAAATATCACCAACTCTCTAATCTATATCATACTTAATTAAAGTTTTTAAAGGAATATCTTTAAATTTATCTTTACCATTTAGTTTAGTTAATTCTATTAATTCACAGACTCCGACTACTTTAGCGCCTAATCTTTCTGCGAGTTTAATACCCGCTAAAATAGTTCCACCAGTCGCTAAAATATCGTCAATAATAACGACTTTATCGCCAGGTTTTAATGAATCTTTATGGATTTCTAAAGAATTAGTTCCATATTCTAAATCATATGATTCAGTGATTGTTTCTCTAGGTAATTTACCAGGTTTTCTTAATGGTACAAATCCTATTCCTAGTTTTACCGCAACAGGACAACCGAAAATGAATCCTCTAGATTCTGGACCCATAATCATATTTGCGCCTACTGATTTAGCAAATTCAGCCATTTCATTAATAGCTTCACTAAAAGCATCGCCATCTTGAATTAATGTAGTTATATCTTTAAATTGTATTCCTGGAAGTGGGAAATCAGGAACATTTGTAATATATTTATCAAAATTCATACTAAACCTCTTTTATTCTAATCTTTCTAATATATAATTTTTAATATCTTTTATATCTGAACGTAAAAATGATGTGACTTCATTTGATTCTTTATGCATCATAAATGTCTTAGAATCTTCTAAATGGATTCTTTCGCCTTTTTCTTTAGGAATTGATTTAACACTTCCATTATCTCTTTTAATTAAACTCAATTCTTCAAATATAGTTAAGACATTATTTAATACATCTTTAGAGACTCTTAATTCCTTTTGTAAAACTATTTCATTAGCGTTAGGATTTAAGCTAATTAGATAGATAGTTCTTTTAAGAATACTTGGATCTACTATCTTATATGAATCAAGTTTAGATTCAGCGATAGGCGCAATATATACGATATTTGGATCCTGTTCTCTAATTAATAAATCTAAATCAGAAATGCTTTCAAAGTTATCTTTTATAACTAAGCCATTATCCTTATCGAAATATTGAATCGCATTATCGAAATCGGATCTCGCTCTATAATCTATAACCTGTACACCAGATACTTTATAGTCTTTCGCTATTATTTGAATATGTTCAAATCCATTATAATTATTTTTATTTATTTCACCTACAACATCGATTAAATCACCAGGTTGTAAATTAAATGATAGTGATGGATCATTAAAGCACATAACATTTATATAATTACCATTTGATAATTTAGCTTTAACTTTAGTGTGTTTATCAGCTAAGAATGCGGTCTGAACTACTTCTAAATCTTTAAATAGGAAATCAGTTTCTAGTAAATCATATTGTTCAAGTTCATTCGCAAATGGAATATTTAATAGAGTGTGATTTAATTTACATGCGATATCTAATGTCGGTTCTCTTGGAATAATCTCAGATAATTCAATAGATAATCTATCTTTTAATTCTTTAATATGAGATGCTTTCATGGATACACCACAAGCTTTTTCATGTCCGCCAAATTTATCTAATATATCAGCGTTCTTTTCAAGAAGTTCTAATATATTACAATCACCAACTGTTCTAAATGAACCTCTAGCGTAATTTTCTTGGTTAACATTAAATACACCAGTGATCTTTCCTGTTTTCTTCATAACTTTTTGAGCGATTATACCTAGTACTCCTTCATAGAATGATGGAGAATAGATAAGAATTACTTTATCATTAGGATCGATCATCTTGTATGCAAGTTCTGTATTTTGAGCTGTTAATTCTTTTCTTAACGCATCCGCATCAACTAAAGCTTTTATATCTTCTTTAATCTTATTTGGATCGCTTTCAATTAATAAATCTACCGCAACTGATGCATCTCCAATTCTACCTAATGAATTAAGTTTAGGCGCAATCTTAAATGATATATCTTTAATATTATTTACATGAATCTTAAGTTCATCTAATAACATTCTTAAGCCTAGACAAGATGAATTATTAATCTTCTTTAAACCTTCATTTATAAAAGCTTTATTTTCTCCAGTTTGAGGCATCATATCAGCGATAGTTCCTAACATTACTAAATCTACATAATCTCTTATATAATCTTTATCTAAAGCTTCCGCTATTTTAAATGCGACACCAGCGCCACACATTCCTTCATAAGGATAATCATGCATCAAATAAGAGTGAATTATATATTCAGTATTAGGAAGTGTTTCTTTTGGTTCGTGGTGATCAGTTATGATTACTGATATACCTGCCTTAGTTAGTTTTTCAGTTTCTTCTATCGCAGTAATTCCGTTATCGACAGTGATAACTAAATTATATCCATCAGATATTATTTCATCAACTACATCATTGCCTAAACCATAACCATCGAAGAACCTATTAGGCACTCTATAAAATACATTAGCGCCTTTATGTTTAAGTATCTTATATAGTATGGATATTGCGGTTATTCCATCAACATCATAATCGCCATAAATAAGAATCTTTTCATTATTTCTAATAGACATCTTTATCTTCTTGATAACTATATCCATATTCTTAAATAGAAATGGATCATTAAAATCTTTAAATCCTAAATTATGATATGAGATATAATCGCTAATTCCTTTTATCTCATGCAAGATACTTATGATTTCGTTATCAGAATAGTTATTAGTATACTGAATATTCCACTTATTTTTAGATAGAATCATAATCGCTCCTTTCTTGCGTAAAACGCAAAATATCAGTCTATTTAAATTATTTTAATCAAAATTTATTTCATTATCATATGTTTTATCTAGTCTTACCCATTTAGCATTTCTACCCTTTCCCCAGGCAGTAATCTTTCCTTCATCAGATAGCCTCTTTAGGCATCTATCAACTGTAGTCATTGATATATCTGGAAGCAACTTCATAATATCTTGTTTAGAAAAATTAATAGGTAATTTATAGATAACAGCTTCAACAGTTTCTTGTTTTTTTAGTTGTTTATCATAAGTTATATTATCGTTTAATTCATTTATCTTTTGATAAGATTCAACACATATATCAAGCATTAAATATAGTAAATCAAAACAGTTATTAAGATTTTGATCTAACAAGTGATATGCGTTAAGAATCGCTTTATCAAATTCGCCTTTTCTTTCAAATAGGACTTTAAAGAATGAATAATAATTAAATGATTTAATATCAGATGATTTAAGCATCGCATAGAACATAATTATACCGATCTCTTCATTAAAATATGTGAATGGTGATAAGTAGAGAAAGTCTACTAACATGCTGATGGATGCGTAAATTAATTCTATATCATCTTTTTTAGTGGCGTTTAAATATTCTTTACAGATAGTTTCTAATCTATCTATATAGGATAGTTCACCCTTATTATTCTTTTTAAAGAAATTATTTAACTTAGTACCTCTTACAAATTGATTAGCTAAATTTCTAAATTCTTCAACATCAATTCTAAGTTCAGCGCCACTATCGATTAAATCAAATATTCTAACGATATTCTTTAATATTATTTCATCATTATTCTTGGTGTATTCACCAGTCTTCTTATCGATATATTGTTTGATTCTAGTATCCTTTAATTTAGAGTCACTAAAATAAGTTTTATAGAAATATAGAATATTATCTTTATTTGTTAATTCTTTATAGTTTTGATATTTTTCATCTAAAAGTTCTATTGTTTTATCCATTAAACCAATAGTCTTATACAAATTAAGATATTTTTTAAATACTTCAGTAGGTATTCCGTTTTTATTACAATTATTTAGTGAACTCATAAATCCTCTAGAATAAATCTTCTTTTAATCTTTCGTTTTCTAATTCTTCATCTATATTTAAATTATCATTTTCATTATCATCATCATTTAATTCAATTCCTAAATCAAATATAGATTTTTGTTTTTCAATGATAGAACCCAATTCATCAATTAATGAATTTGGATGTTCTTCTCTTATTTTTTCTATTGATTTTGATAAATCGTTAGATAGATCATTGTTTTGTTTTTCATATTGTTTCTTATCAATAATATCTAAATATAATCCAATAGGCAACTGATCGTTAGTTATTGGTGCGCCATTTTCATAATTATCTTTAGGTATTTCACTACCTTTATAGACAATCATTTCTTTATCAGTTAAAATGCTTAATTCGATAGAGTCTTTATATTTAGATGGGTTAGTAACGATCGCATCAACCACATAATATGGATTAGATTTAACAAATTTTAAGAATGGATAGCTTCTACCATATCGTTTAGTTCTAACTACATTAGATAATAGAACTCGTTTTAATGCGCCTCTATTTGTTAATAATAAAATCTCTTCTTTATAGTAGTTAGGAACTAAATATGATTTTATTACTTCATCTTTAGGACGAAGCCCAATCGATCTGACTCCAACTGCTTTACCTGATGCGATAGGAACTTCACTCTTAGCGTATTTTATAATGTAGCCTAACTTAGTTACTGATACAACTTCTTCAGAATCTTTTGATTCAATTGATGCGCTAACCAGGATATCTCCTTCTAACATCTTCATCGCAAGAGTCTTTTTAAATCTCTTCTCAATGATTTCATCAAGAGGTAATAATTTAATCTTTCCATCTCTAGTTGAAAGCAAAACATTCTTACCATTTTCAGGTTTAGAATCGATATGGAATATAGATACTATCTTATCTCCACCAGGTAGATCAAATAGTGATCCTATATAAGCGCCTAATTCCTTATATTTTAGTTCAGGTATTTTATATACTGGTAAATTTATAGCTGAACCATATTGAGTAAATAACAATATTGAATTCATAGTGTTACATACTTTATCAAAGATAATATGGTCTTCATCTTTTAATCCAGGTAAGCTATTTTGACTCGCCTTATAAGCTTTATCAGATAATCTCTTAATATATCCATCTTTAGTAATCATCACATGAACATCTTCATGAATGATTAATTCTTCTTCTTTATAAGTGATGGTTTCTTGTTCTTCAATGATAGAGGTTCTTCTAGGAGTAGTGATAGATTCATTTATTTCTTCTAACTCTTTTATAACCACTTTCTTTAAAGCTGATTCATTCGATAATATATTTTCTAAACGTTTAATATTCTCATTTAGTTCTTTACATTCTTCCATTAATTCTTCTACATCATATCTAGATAATCTATAGAGTTGTAAAGTAACAATAGCTTCAGCTTGTAGTTCAGTGAAACCATATTCGTTCATTATATTATTTTTTGAATCTTGTTTACCATTAGATTTCTTAATAGTTTCGATTACTTGATCAGATATTTCAACTAGTTTAATTAAACCTTCAACTATATGTAGTCTCTTCTTATCTTTATCAAGTTCAAAATATGATCTATTTCTAGTAACTTCTTTAATATGTTCGATATAGGCGTCAATTATGTCTAAAACACCTAAAACTTTAGGTGATTTATCTACGATTGCGACCATATTATACGCAAAATTAACCTGTAAATCAGTGTTTTTAAATAGATAATTTAATATAACATCAGGATCAGCTTCATTCTTTAAACCAATGAATATTCTTAAACCTTCTTTATCTGATTCATCTCTAACTTCATCAATTCCACCAACTTTAGAACTTTGAGCTAACGAGTCAATCTTCTTAACTAATTGAGCTTTATTTATTCCATAAGGGATTTCTGTAACTATGATATTATGGTTTTCAATCGTAGTTTTAGATCTGATTATTACTCTACCTTTACCAGTTTCATATGCTTGTCTTAATTCGTTAGTATCTTGGATTGAGCCACCAAGAGGGAAATCTGGTCCAGGCATAATAGCCATCGCTTCATCGATTGATAATGCAGGATTTTTAATTCTTGCGATAGTAAGATTAATAGTCTCATTTAAGTTATGAGGTGGGATATTTGTCGCATATCCAGCGCTTATTCCATCTGCGCCATTAACTAATAGATTAGGGAATTTCGCAGGTAAAACAACTGGTTCTATTTCAGAATCATCATAGTTTGGGACGAACTGAACTGTTTTCTTTTCAATATCTTTAAGTAGATACATAGAAGCTAAAGATAATCTAGCTTCAGTATAACGCATCGCTGCGGCGCCATCACCATCGATTGAGCCATTATTACCATGCATATCAATTAGTGGTAAATTAATCTTAAAGTCTTGGCTCATTCTAACCAAAGCTTCATAGACTGAAGAATCACCATGTGGATGGTATTTACCTATAACTTCACCGACGATTCTCGCACTCTTTTTATAAGGTTGACCATAAACCATTCCAACCGCTTTCATAGCGTATAATATTCTTCTTTGAACTGGTTTTAATCCATCTCTTACATCAGGAATCGCTCTATCTTGAATGATATATTTAGCGTAAGAACCAAATCTATCACCCATAACTTTTTCTAAATATTCAGTTTGTATCTTCTGTTCAACAAATTGTTCTATTTCTTTCTTGGCCATAGATTAGTCCTCATTTTCTTCCACTTGATAATCATCTATTTCATTGAATGCGACATTGTTGTCAATCCATCTTTTACGTGGTTCAACATCATCACCCATTAATACTCTTACTGATTCATCAGCGTCCGCAAAATCATCAATCTTCACTTGGATTAATGTTCTGTTTTTTGGATCCATAGTTGTTTCCCATAACTGTTTCGCATCCATTTCACCTAAGCCTTTATATCTTTGAATGATATATTTTTTAAGTTTAGACATCCACTGATCTCTTTCTTCATCACTATAACAATATACAACTCTCTTTTTACCAACAGTTTCTTCTAGTTTATATAGTGGAGGTTTAGCGACATAAACATGGCCGGTTGTGATTAAATCGGTCATATATCTAAAGAAGAAAGTTAAAAGTAATATTTGAATATGTGCACCATCGACATCCGCATCGGTCATGATG